>JAIXOY010000191.1 GCA_027486525.1 Pseudomonadota bacterium | reverse complement strand
GGGTTCTGCGGACCGGCCCACATGTTACCGCCGTAACCCATCTGGCCATACTGTTGCTGAGCGAACGGCTGCTGTTGGCCCATCGCTGCACCCATGTTAAACGTGTAACCACCTTGCTGCATGCCGTAGCCCATTTGAGAGCCACCGTAGCCCGGCATTACACCGTACTGCCGTTGTTGTTGATAAGGGTTGTACAGCTGCTGCTGGCCGTAGGCTTGTTGTCCGTAGCCATAAGGCATCTGCTGTTGCTGGCCGTAGGCTTGTTGGCCGTAACCATATGGCATCTGCTGTTGAGCTGGATAGTACTGCTGTTGTTGTTGGAAAGGGTTGTACTGCTGCTGGCCCGGCAAGGCTCCCGGCTGCTGGGTCGGCAACTGGAATTGGTACATGGCTTGTTGATCCGCCGTGCGATCAGCTCCGGGAGCTTGCACACTTGGACCAGTTGGTTCTTCAGCTTGCGGGGTAACGGTCACAGTCTGCTCTTCCGCATCACTGCCTTGGGCAGCGATGTAACGGCGACCTTCGTCTTCCCAGCCACGATACTGATTCGCCTTCTGCTCTAGTTCGGACGCAATGGCCGCATCAGCTTGGTTATTACGTTGCAACTCGACCTGGAGCTGCTGAATACGTTGCATCGAATCCGCGACACATTTTTGTGTGTTTCGGAAATAGCGATAGCAAAAACCACTTGGCTGAGTGACGCGTGCGACCTCATCATTAATTTCTGCTTGGTAGTTCGCCGTACGTGCTTCAATGTTACGACGGTGACGACGTGCCAAACCGATGTAGTAGTCCGCCTGTCCCGTCACGCGACCGGTCCGAACATCAAATTCTTTTCTGCGCTCCACCAACGTCGCGGAGTAAGTATTTTTACCGTTTTGAATGCGCTCGCGCGCCACCCGTGGAGTGACCAGGACGCCATTTTCAGAAGCGCCCAGGCGACCGTAGTTCTGCGAAGTCAAATGGATGCCATTGACCTCAGCTGCTTCATCAAACAGACCCTTTGCCATGAGCTTATCGAGGTCAGTTGCACTGATGTAGGGGGCCGATTTGTACTTAGCAAGTTTTGCCATGAGGTCGCGCATCTCTTGTTCTTTTGAGCGACGCTCTTGACCCTGCGGAAGATTACCAATCTGCTCGTGAAGTGCCACGATCTTCGTCGTCAGTGGATCCACGATGTAGCGCTGGAAGTCTTTGATGATCGAGTAGTCTTGCGTTTCAAGATTTTCACCTTTGCGAATCAAATCGGCGAGCGCCTTGTAATCCTTTTCGATGAGTTCGTCGCGAATGGCACCGAGGGTTTCTTGGTATTGACCGTACCGCTCTACGAAATCTGCGATGTTGCGGTAGTTGCCACTGTCACAGATGAGTTGCGCTTGTTCGTCAAGACGAGCACGCTCAGAGTCTTGCTGTGAATAGGCCATGAATCCATTCTGGCGAATGTCTTCCATGTAGTAACAGCCGCGCTCCGCCTGTTTTTTGTAGCGTGCGCTTGCGGCCGGAAGGTGGGAACCGAACCACACAGGTCCCGAAGTTGTAGCTCCGGCGAAGCTCACGTCGAGGTCTCGGATCACCATTTTTTTGGTGACCACACCTGCGTCACTAACAACACCCGTTTGCTTCAGACATTCTTTGAAGCCGTCGAGTGTCGGTGAGACGTTGATCGACTTCACCACTTGTTGACCCTGTTCATTGACTTCCATCACACTGTAGGGACAAGCTTCAGCACCGCACGCCTTCACCTTCAGCTCGACTACGTATTGAGGAAACTCGGCGGTAGGTGAGCGAAGTCCCCACTCAAGCATCGAGTTACAGTTCGCAAGGATCTCGCCACCACGTACATGAAGTCGACCGGTAGAGAAATCTTGACTCAGCTGGAGTGACGTTCCGCGTGTCCGCAAGAGACCCTCAACGTACTTAAGTGGAAGAGTTGTTTGACCGGAGCTAGGACAGTTTTCACTGCTGCTCGACACCGAGGTCACCGACCCCACTTCAGCTTGCTCTACTTGCGTAGGTGCACCATCGCCAACAGTTGTTGTTCCACTGCTACCACCAGCAGAAGTTTGCGAAGAGAGAAGCCCCTCTAAGAAAGCATCCTGCGCATGGGCGAGGGGAAGTGCTGTGAGCACGGTCAATACGGGTATTAGGTATTTCATAAGCCAGCCTCTGGTACTTGCCTGAGTTATCTCAATCTCGCTTTTCGGTGAAAGGAGGCGGTATCTTGAGAAAACTTAGGAAAGATGTTGAGGATCGACGTCGACTTTGAGGGAAATACCTGAAATTCCATTCCAATTCATCTGAAAGGATCTCAGCATGTTGTGTAACTGGTTGATGTCTTGAGACTTAAGCAGCACGGTCCAAGTGAACTGATTCGCCCTCTTTTCTATGAGCGCCGGACGTGGACCCAGGATTTGCACCTGTGGAAAGTGCTGGGTACGAAGTCCACGCAACATCGGCTCCACATCACCGGTGACGTGATTGATGACCTTATCTTGGAAGCGACCCGAAAAATACAGCGCGGCCAAACGATAGAATGGTGGGCATTCGCAAAGCTTACGAATGGTCATCTCAGAAGAATAGAACCCGTCAAAAGATTGAGAGCGGATCATTTCAAAGAGTTGTGACTCGGGGTTTGCCGTTTGGACATAAACCTTTCCGTCATGAGAATAGCGGCCCGCACGGCCTGCAACCTGTACCACGGTCTGCCAAATTTTTTCACTCGCTCGAAAATCAGGCATGTTGAGTTGATTATCAACACCCAAGATCACAACTCGTTTGACGCGTCTAAAATTGTGGCCCTTCGAGAGCATCTGGGTGCCCACAAGAATATCAATCTTTCCACTATGGAATGCCTCCAACTTGTCTTGGAGTGCTTGGAAGGTACGAATCTCATCGCGATCAAAGCGCTCAATGTTTGCCTGAGGAAGAAGACGCCGAAGTTCCTCTTGCACACGCTCAGTACCAAAGCCTTTCTGTAACAACGTGAGATTTCCACACTTGGGACACCCCGGAGGCAACGGTTCGTGGTATTCGCAATGCTGGCAGCTCAGTAGATTCTTTTGCTTAAAGTATCGCAGGGTGGTTGAGCAGTTCTTGCAGGTAAACTGATGTCCACAGGCGCGACACTGAACGTAGTTTGCAAATCCTAGACGATTGATAAAGACCAACGCCTGCTCGCCGTCTGCGAGTGCATCCTTAAGCGCCTGCACCGTTGTGTCGTGCAAGGGCCACACACTGTCGGCCGTCTTAATCTTGTTCTTCGTGTCTACCAAAATGATCTCCGGCAGCGACGCATCTGTGACACGCTCACGAAGTGGATGGTAAAACGTCTTCGCGACTCCAGAGTTGAAGTGATGCCACATCTCCATTGCTGGAGTGGCGGATCCCAGCACAATCGGACAATTCGCCAGCTGGGCTTTTTTAATGGCCACATCTCTTGCATTGTAGGCACACCGATCATCCTGCTTAAACGAGCCGTCATGCTCTTCATCTACTATCACGAGTCCTAAATGTGCTAACGGTAGAAAGACCGCGCTTCGAACACCAATGTAAAGTCGCGGCTTATCGCTCTCGGCGGCTTCTTTCCATATGAGATATTTCTCTGACGCCGTGACCTCGCTATGAAAGGTCATCACTTCAACATTTACGTGGGCGCTGAAGGTTTTTACGAACTGCGGAGTAAGATTAATTTCTGGCAGAAGATAGAGCGCACTCTTTCCTTGCGCCAGCGTCCGACGAACAAGTTCCAAAAAAATCAGCGTTTTGCCCGAACCCGTTACTCCATGGATGAGATGCTTGGAAAAGCCCTGCCCTTGAGCAGCGATCGCATCTATCACTTCTTGCTGCGCTACGGTTGCCTGATGTTCGGGAGGAAGTCCTTCACCTTGAATGGGCTTGAGTGGACGTGGACGTTTTTTTGTGGCCGGCAAACAATCTGCAATGAGCTGGCCTAAGCCATAGTGATAATAATCGGCCATCCACTGGTAGAGTTTAAGGTCTTCCGTGCGAACACTTGGGTAGTCTTCGCGCTTTTGCAAAATATCTTTAGTGGCAACACCGTCGGGTGCGGCGACATTGGTCTCTAAAACACACCCGAGTTCTTTGCGCCGACCAAGGGGAACATCAACCATATCGCCGACGGCGAGCTCAAGCCCCAGGGGAACACTATACGTGAGCCCCTGATT
>JAIXOY010000204.1 GCA_027486525.1 Pseudomonadota bacterium | reverse complement strand
AAGTGCGAGACCTTGTTCCTGAACGACAGGCACACAAAGTTCCCAGAACTTCTTTTCAACACCTAATCTGTTTTTCGTTATATCCATAAAAAAAAAGGGCGGATTCGCGAAGAGATCCACCCTCAAGAGCTAAAGCGTTTAATGGTAGGCCAATGTGATAACACGCGGGGCTTAGGAAATCAAATAGCTAGCTCCATCGTGAAGGCGCTCTGACCATCTTTGTAGAAGCTTTTGGCCTCATGCAATAATTTGAAGCCTAATTTGCGATAAAAGCCAATGGCGCGCCCATTATTCACGGCTACTTCAAGATAAACACGTTCAAAACCACGCGCGCGAAGCGTTAAGACTTGTGTCTCCCAAAACTTCCGTGCCTCCCCACCCCCCCGCTGTTCTGGAGCAATAGCGATCTTAAGCAGGTGCGCTAACTTTTCGAACTCGGAGAGCTGGTACAAGGCAAAGCCCTGCAGCTCACTTCCGACGGATGAGTGAAACACGGCATAAGTAGGGAGTGAAGTCGCCAGCCATTGCTGGGCAGTCCACGGGTAGGAAATCAAGTCTTGATCAAGTTGAATCGTCGCCGCAAAGAAAGGGTGCTGGGGGCCCCAACTTATGCTCACCAGAAGTTCTCGTGAGATAGTTGTTTGTCGATAGACTCAACAAACTGAGTAATGGATTGCAGACGCTTCTCCCGCCAGTCCTGTCCTTTTACTATTCCGCCCGGAGCATAGCGTGAACGCAAATAGACCTCTACCCGCAACCAGCGCTGAAACGAGTCGCGCATTTTACCTTTCGAGAGCGTAATTCCCGGACAACCGGCGACACTCATCACGCTCTTTTGTAGTTCAGGACTGACCGTGACCGTCTGGCCGTCGACGTAGATGAGTAGCTTCCAAAGCTGACGAATGCTTGAAAGAAAAATAATGGAGTTTTGATCTTCAGCAAGCGGGCCTTGCTCGCTCGCTAATTTATCCAAGACCTTCTTGAATTTCCCTCTGAAACCATCGTTGGTCCAATTCTCAAGAAGAGCATCTGGAAAACGACAGTGGAGGCCAGCAAGATCGTCCTGCGCTTGGCCCAGGTCGTGGACACCGACGACTGTGTCTTGGATGCGAAAGAGATAACGGTCTTTGACCGCGGCCTGGGCCGACGCTAATGAAAAGAGGAAAAATGAAACGATCCAGAGAGCGTTAAACTGGAGAGCTGATTTCAATGTTCCCGATCTTCTTTTCTTTGATGTAGTCATTTTCGCGGTGGAAGCGAGCATTCACACGTGGGTTAAACGTGTAACCGTCTTTTCCGCGCAAGATGTATTGGCGCTTGCCGTTCTTAGGTTCAATCAACTTACGCAAGCGCGAGATGCTGGTGTAGATCAACTTGTCGTGGATCAATGGGTTGTACTCATCTTTCCAGATCATCTTCGCCAGGTCTTCTTTGTTGTAGTAGGTGCCGGGAGTTTGCGCCAAGAGGAACAAGATCTCCAAGAGGACGAAGCGGTGTTTGAAGTCGATGACGCCAAGGCTCTTCTCGTGAATCACGCGGTTGTGGCGATCCAAGTAGAGATCAACGCTTGAATCGTTCACGTCTTCTACTTCTGAAAGGATCAACTGTTTCAAGCGACGGAAGTTATCATCGTCGGTTGATTGAAGTGCAAGGTTGAACAAGAGAAGAGCTTTTGAGAACTCTCCCATCTTCTTCATCGCTACGCCTTGATTCAGCAACACGTAGTTATGCATGTTCCAGCAACGTTTTGCGTGCAAGAGCTTAAGAGCGGTTTCGTAGTGGCCCATGGCCTCGGCATGTTGACCCAACTCGCGGAGCGTGTTGCCCCAGAGAAGATGCATGCTGCCCTTCAGGTACCCTTTCTTGAGGATGTTCAGAAGTTCGTTGAGCTGCTCGATATTATTGAGGGCGTCAGCGAACTGGCTCATGTTGTAGCAGTTTGTGGCAAGCGCATAGAGCGACTTCGCCATCAACTCCGGCTCGTTCTCCATCTGGGCCTTACGATAGGCCTGTTGGAAATTTTTGTGAGCGTCGTTGAAATCACCTTTGTAGGTCGAAACGACGCCGAGGTTGTAGAAGTATTCAGAGGTGAGGCTGGGGAGTTGGGAGACGACTTGGTCAAGAACTTCAGAGGATTTCGCGATGCATTTGTGAGCTTCCGCTTCGTTAAGACCTTCTGAATAAATTCGAATCAAGAAACCATAAATTTTGAAAACAGCGAAGGCATCTTGAGGGAGTTCGGTGCGGGTAAGAGCATTCAAGAAATACTCTTCGGCTTTTTCAAAGTCTGCTTTGTCGTAGAAGACCTTAGCGAGGCGGTAGTAACCTTGTCCTTCGAGGCGTGATGAATCAATTGGAAGGTGCGCGAGAAAGCGGTCGTCTTTTTCAAGATCGAGCATAGAGCGAGTCATCGCTTTTTCAATCAGCGTGTTCTCTGTATTCATCGTCATGGGGCAGCCTCCAAAAAGTAAGATCGTTGAGACCTTACATAAAGTGCCTCCTCTTAAACCCCACTCGCTGCAAAAAATCAACTCGGGGTCTTCGACTTCCTCATGAGCAGCTCTTAATCTCTTTAATATCGGACCCTTAACCTCGTGTAAGTTTAACCCTACTCAAACGGATAACCACCCTATTCCATGAATTCGTTCTTACAGCTGTAAGAACACCGGAGCACTCTACGCTATCTCTTTGAAACAACGACAACGGCCATGCTAGCATGTGGCGCTCAATCTCCTATATATGAGGACGCCTATGGCCAAGTACGATCTCGACACTATTCGACACTCCAGCGCTCACCTGATGGCCCAGGCGATTACGGAACTTTTTCCTACGGAAACCGTGAAGCTCGGCATCGGACCTGTGATTGAACATGGGTTCTACTATGACATTGAAATGGAAACCAAACTCACCGATGAGCACTTGGGTCTGATCGAAGACAAAATGAAAGCGCTGACGAAGGCGGCTTTGCCAATCGTTCGCCATGAATGCTCGCGCGAAGAGGCGCTCAAGATGTTTGCGGCTACCGGCCAAACACTAAAGCTTGAGCTGATCCGCGATTTCCCGGAAGGCGAAGTCATCAGTTACTACACCCAAGGCGATAAGTTCTTTGATCTCTGCACGGGTCCTCACGTCGAAAACACAAAAGACCTACCTTGGTTCTTTAAGCTACAGCACACCGCGGGGGCTTACTGGCGCGGCGATATGAAGCGTCCGATGCTTCAGCGGGTGTATGCTTTGTGTTTCAACTCGAAAGAAGAGTTGAAAGCGCATTTGCAATTCCTCGAAGAAGCGAAGAAACGCGATCACCGCAAACTGGGTAAAGATCTGGGTCTCTTCATTTTTGATCAAGTGGCCCCAGCGTCTCCGTTCTTTATGCCGAAGGGCGCGATCGTTTATAACGGTCTCGTCGAATTCATTCGCCGCCTCTACAGCAAATACGGCTACCAAGAAGTCATTACGCCGCAAGTTCTCGACGTGGACCTCTGGCACACCTCGGGTCACTACGAAAAATACAAAGACAACATGTACTTCACCTTCATCGACGAGCGCGAATTCGCGCTGAAGCCGATGAACTGCCCCTGTCACATGTTGATGTTCTCTCACCACCGTTACTCGTATCGCGATCTTCCTCTTCGCTTCGCTGACTTCGGGCGCTTGCATCGCTATGAGAAATCCGGAGTGGTGGCGGGTCTCACCCGCGTGCGTACTTTCTGCCAGGACGATGCCCATATCTTCTTGTCGTCGGCTGATATCCAGAAAGAAGTGCTCGAGCTCATGGACATGTTCTTCACCTGCTACAAACACTTTGGATTTGAGAAAGTTAAAATCGGTTTCTCGACTCGCCCGGAAATGCGTGTGGGCTCTGACGAGACGTGGGACCAAGCCGAAGGTGCGCTCAAGGCCGCACTCGATGCCTCAGGACAAGAGTACTTTATCAATGAAGGCGACGGCGCCTTCTACGGCCCTAAGATTGATATCCAAATCGCCGATGCGATTGGCCGCTACCACCAGCTCGGAACGATTCAGTTGGACTTCCAATTGCCTGAGCGCTTTGATCTTCGCTT
>JAIXOY010000183.1 GCA_027486525.1 Pseudomonadota bacterium | reverse complement strand
TCTCGGGCAAGAGCAACACCAACTGCGTGCAATGCCACTCGCCGGCGTTTGGGAGCGGCGATGGTTTGCCTCTGAGCCTTGGTGAAGGCGCGCGCGGCATGGGCACCATGCGCCACCAGGCCAATGGCACCATACTTCTGCGCAACACCACTGCCCTTTATAATCTCGGCGTCGACAGCGCCACCCATCTGTTTTGGGATGGCCGTGTCACCCGCGATGCCCATGGTTTCTGGGTCACACCGGAAACAGGTTTGAACGGCGCCAATCCTGCTCTCAAAGACATCGCCGACACGCTGGATTCTGTGCTCGCGGCCCAAGCGCTCTTCCCCATCGCCTCACCGGAAGAAATGCTGGGCCAGGGCTCACCGCTCTCGCGCGCGCAAGCGTGGGAGAATGTAGTTCAGCGTCTCATGACGGGCGTGCGTGCCAGTCTCTATCAAAAACTTTTTCAAGATGCCTTTGGAACCACGGACATCAACATCGGCCACGTCGGGAATGCGCTGGCGGAATTTCAGCGGCACTTTTTCTGGGCCGGCGACACGCCCTGGGATCGGTACCTAAAAGGCGATCGCGCTGTTTTGTCGGATGAGATGAAGAAAGGTGCGCTGGTTTTTTTCAACAAAGGCCAATGTGCGAACTGCCACAAGGGATCCCAGCTCTCTACTTTTGAACTAAGTTCAACCGGCGTTCCCCAACTGGGCACTGGCGCCAATGACATCGGCGCGGCCAATTACCAGTTCCGCATTTCACCCCTAAGAAACATCGCCGTCACCGATCCCTACATGCACAACGGTGTGTTCAAGGATCTCTGGGAAGTGATCGATTTTTACGACGCGCCCGAGGAAGGTCTGATGAATTTTGTCTGGCAAGAGACGCTGACGAATTACAACACACCTTTGACAATCGAACGCGACAGCCAGAATCAGCTGGCGCGTCTCCTGGCCATGGCGGAGAATCTCCCACGACAAGTTAAGTTCACTGCCGAGGAAAAAGACCAGCTCTGGTGTTTCCTCACAGTGGCGCTCACGGACATGAATCAACAGTCAAAACTTCAAGGAGTAGAACATGAAAATCCTCGCTGCCATCCTGTGCCTCTTTAGCCTCAGCGCTTTTGCCGTCGAAAACGGTAACCTCGCTCCGGCCTTCGTCTTGCCAAGTGCCAGTGGTAAAAACATTTCGCTGACCTCATTCAAAGGCAAAGTTGTCGTCGTTGAGTGGTTGAACCACGGCTGCCCGTTTGTGCGTAAGCATTACGACTCAAACAACATGCAAAAACTGCAGAAAGACGCCGCCGCTAAGGGCGTGGTGTGGCTCTCAGTCATCTCTTCAGCGGTCGGCAAACAGGGTTACGTGGACGCGAAAGGCGCTTTGGCCGACGCGAAAAAGTACAACTCTGCGGCCACAGAAATTTTATTGGATGTAGATGGCACAGTGGGTCGCGCGTTCGAAGCCAAAGTTACTCCGCACATGTTCGTGATCAACAAAGAAGGCCGCCTTGCTTACCAAGGCGCCATCGACGACAAAGCCAGCGCAGACCAAGCTGATATTGCAGGCGCGAAGAACTACGTCGCTGAAGCTCT
This sequence comes from Pseudomonadota bacterium, assembly GCA_027486525.1. Lineage (GTDB taxonomy): Bacteria > Bdellovibrionota > Bacteriovoracia > Bacteriovoracales > Bacteriovoracaceae > UBA6144. The sequence continues at coordinate 3,834 of JAIXOY010000183.1, read as the reverse complement.
TGACGCAACTCTTAATGGTCAGAAGATCCTGCTCGGTTCAACCAAGGCCTACGGCTGCGGCGTAAAGTACTAAACAAATATCCGATTCTTTTTGTCCTCCAGTGGGTGAGCGTGGTAAACCACCTCACCCATTTTGATTCTTGGAGGATCTCATGCGTTTACTCATCGCCATCGTGGCCGCATTCATTTCTGTTCAGGCCTTCGCCTGCGGAAGAACTCAAGCCGAGTACGTTGTTAAGGATTTCATCTCTGCCGAGTTCAATCGCGTAGAAAAAGTCCGCACTCTTAAGTTGGGAACGTTGCTTCTCGAAGACGAGCTTGTGAATGACACCAACAGCGCGCTGGTTCACGCTGTCATCGAGACGGAGCGCTACGGCCGCAAGATCGAAGAGCAAGTGCTGGTCTTCAAGCTCGACCGTTTCTGCAACATCACATCGACGCAAGGTGCGACGGTTCAGAAAGTTAAGCTCAATAACGCGTTTTAATTTTTAGATTTTGGTGAATTTGAAATAGTAAATTTCAATTTCACCCACGGTTTGGGGTTCAAGCGAATGGTTGAACCCCGCCTTTTCCATCTCATCCACAAACTTCTGCAAATACCCCCGGCCCGGATCCGCTAACCAGACTTCACCGCCTGGGGCGAGCAACCGTTGGAACCCTGCCGCCACATCACCGGGATGCTTCGGTTCGTAGAGCACGTCAGACCCCATGACGATATCAAACTGCCCAATGGCATCGGCAGGATCCCGCCAGTTGAAACGCTTGTAAGGAACTTCAAGAGAGTTATGCCGGCCATTGCGCGCCAGAAAGTTCACCACATCAGGATGAAAATCTGTGGCGAGCACATTGGCGCCTAAGTATTGCGCGAGCAAAGAGGGAAAACCTAAACCGCAGCCCACTTCCACGATGCGCTTGCCCTTGAGCTCGTGGGCCCGCGCCGCCAGCGCTTGAGCGAGGCCCTCGCCCGAGGGCCACAGCACGCCGTAGTACGGACACAAGTCTTCTGCGAATGGATTGGGATGCTCCCCGAGGCTATCACACAAGAGCATGATCGCATCGTCGAGGTCCTCGATGGTTTCGAGGACAAAGGTTTTACCAGCGAGCGTGCGCTGTTCAATTTTAGTTTTGTAGGCCGGTGCCATAAGTCGGGCTAGATTGCCTTGGCGGCGTGCTCATTGTCGACACCGTAAAGCGCCCAGCCACGGGAGAATTTTGCAAAACTCATGCTCTCACCGTTATCGAGTTTTCCCACCAGCCGTTTGCCGTCTTCCGACTCACCGGTGATCATGAAAAACTTGATGTCGTGGTTCCAATCAAGAAAGCGAACTTTCAGACCATTCTTTTGCGCATTTCTGTGCCAAATACTAGCGAGAGTGTCCCAATGCATCCGTGCCTCCTTGCAGGTGTAGGGGCAACTTTGCTAATCTGCCGCCTATGACTGAAATTGTACCTCGCGCCAACGGAATCCGGCGGGGAAAATTTAAAAAAGTTCTGGCATCGCTCACAGAGCTTCAGACCGAAGCTCCCGTGCTGGCCGCGCGGCTTAAAGCTTTGCGTGCGTTGAATCTTCCACAACCTCTCTACGCTGCTTTGTGGACTTTGCACTATCTGCGTGTTCGTCATCCCCGCGGCTGGTGGGGCGCACACCGCAAAGACGCCGTCTGTGCCCATGACTTCCACATCCCTTGGTCTGAGATCCCGAGTTTTGACTGGAACGAGGAAGAGCGTGAGCTCCTGAAGCGCTATCCGACCCTAGGCCTTCTGCTCTCTCATCGTGCGTTTCGGGCGACACCAGAACCCGTTCATCGCGCGTTGCTGTCCATGAGCACCGGCGCTTACCCGTTAGTGATCATGGATCGCGTCCCCACGGTGGCCGAAGTGCTCGAACAGCAGACCCAGGGCAAACGGTGTGTGACGCTTTTTCATCAAGAGGCCTGGCTTTCTAAAATGATTCTCGGGGAACGTGATCCGTTGAGTTTTGCGTTTCATGACCTGATCCACGCCGATCATTTTTTTCACGCCAACTCTGAGCGCTTAGGGCAAATCGGTTTCTATCGCCAGATCGATCGCCTGCACCGCGCGGGCGTATTGGATGCGTGGCTCGCCTGCGAGAAATTTCCGGGCCAGCTCGAGTATCTGATGGCAGACATGAACTCTCATCCGCTGCATCTGTGGAAGTGCTTTAAGGCGATTTGTCACATGGGCCGCACGCCGGAGACGGTGGAGCTGTTCCGTGAAACGTTGCCGCGTTTTCTCGCCCTCGATGCACGAGAGACGAGTGCGCTAGAACTCATGAACACTCCATCTTTTGCAGTCAGTGATCATGGAGTCACCCTCACCCACCTCTGTGAGCGTTGGGGAGCCGAGCTGCCACGAATCTAAGGCTTTGCCCGTTTTCCCTTAAGCCGCTAACTCCTTCAATTTGAAGGCTTTGCTTCAGGGAGACCTGCACACTCTTAAAATGCCTCATGCGCTCATTGCTCGCAGTCATGGCCTTTGCGGTTCTTGCCCACCTCCTGTGGTCAACTGAGAAAACCCATCGCACACCGGCCACTGTTGTGATCAACGAACTCCCCAGAGCACGCAGCATCGTTCTTGCCGAACGTGTCGGTGGGAAAGACATCACCCGGCCCGAAACGAAGTTCGCTGAGGTGCTCACGGCGCTCGAAAGAAACTCACCCCACGGCCGCAGCTGGGAAGAACTTCCGCAGGATGAGTTCATCGCTGAGGTCAACGCGTGGGCCGAGGACATTTTGATCGCGGCCGAGCTGGACCTCGCTCATCCGAGCGCAAAAAAGATCGGCCACATGCTCTATCGCCACCACGATCCGTACTTGAAATACCTCGGGTACTCACTCATCTCACGCACGATCTTTAAGACAAGGACTGAGATGGAAGATGCGGTCATGATGCTGGGCCAAGATCCCTTGCTCGAAGACTACTCTCTCGACTCAGAAACCGAGGAGACCGTTTCTCACGAAAGGGTGGTGCGCCATAAGCTTATCAATGGACTGTTGGACGAGAGCGCCGATCGGATCGTGCAGCAACTCAAAATAGATCAGGAATCAGAGCTCTGGCACAAATCGTTCGCGAGAATGAAAACTTACGCCGAGAGCCTGCCCTCCAAAAGAGCCGGACTTATCCTGGACATGACAATAGACAGGATTTAGAGCCGCGGACGATAGATCGCCGAGTTCTTCTCGTTCTCACGCACTTCCACCAGTGTGACCCACGCGCGCCCTTGCGTCGAGTTGCGCACCATCTTATCTACCTGCTGATACACCCACTCCGCCGTACCTTCCATGCTTGGATTGGGCAGGATGCGCAGCTGAATGATGCCGCGGCTATCCAGCTGGCGCCAGGTGCCCAGTTCAGGGTCATCAGAGGCCGTCAGGAAAGTATGATCGAACGTGTGCTCTAAGAGTTGCTTCACGTCCTTGAGGCCCCCGAAATCCACCACCCAGCCCTCGACGGTGCGCTCATTGCAGGCGAACTCAAAATAGAATTCACGAGAGTAGCCATGCACAAAGCGGCAGTGAGATTCCGCGCGCCACTGGCGATGGGTACACGGAAAGCCGGTGAACTTTTTCGTCGATGTGTAAAGATTTGCGTCGCTCATCGTTTTCCCTTCATTGCGCACCAGTCGATCTGCTGCTTTTTTTTGCCTTCGTAGGCCACCGCTAAGCGGTTCTTAATCAGGATGTCCTTAAGGCTTTTACCGTCGTAAACCACGTCTGCCAAGAGGCGGCCGTACTTGTCTAAACGATCCTTGAAGCGCACCACCAAATCGATGCGTTTGGCGTGCTTAAGTTCGGCCTCCACGAGGTTTCGCGC
>JAIXOY010000001.1 GCA_027486525.1 Pseudomonadota bacterium | reverse complement strand
CTGTAGCGTCGACTTCGGCTCCTGCCTATCGTCGACATACAGGTCGTCGTGACCATAAACGAAGCAGATGACATTTAGTTGATGGACGATCGCTAGTGAAGAGCGAAGGCCGCTTGTGTTGTGAATTGTTCCATCGGGCCCCCTTTTCTGACTTCTGTTTCCACTGGTGGAAACGCTTTTGCTTTTGAACGATATCGATCGATTACACACTCGACATTTTTCTTTCTAACTTAATTCCTCCAAGGGCGCAACCTGAGTTTCTGGCGAGGCCTGGTAGATATTAAAATGCTCCTCACCGGCTCCGATGTAATCCTCCAGCGCCCAAGGATGATGGTCGGCAATCAATTTATTGGTGGCCTGCCCACGCGCCACCAAACGAATGGGACGCTTGGCCGCCTCCAAACTAATCTGTCCAAGGGTGGCGTTGATGTGGTCATGCCGACCATAATCGTAGATAAAATAAACATCCACTTCTGGCAGGACAAAATCTTTGGCGAAGAGATCCTGCACTTCGCATTTGGCGTTCGAACAACTCCAGCGCTCGTAGATGCGATTCGCCTCATGCACCCGCTCCGGGACATACTCGTAGCCGATGAAATGCGCCAAGGGATACTGCGCGCCCATGACCACACCTAAACGGCCGTGGGCGGCTCCGAGATCAATCACCGTCTCATTTTTTAATTCCAGCAATTCGCAGATCCGCAGCAACACCCCATAGGGCGTGTTGAGGGTCTGCACGTCGAGCCCCACCCACGTTTGAGCGCCGTCATGGATCGCCGGGCCCCAGTACTCAAAACTTCCGTCAGGTAGTTTGATGCGGCCTTGCTTCACTAACTTTTCTTCAAGGCCTTTGAGATCAAAGCCGAGAATCTTATCCAGCAGGATGGAGTGCTGTCGGGCGATTTGGTCGTTATGTTTGGGAGCGCGGAAGAAATTCTTTTGCTGCAGAAGTTTTCTGACGTCAACGTCGGGCAACGGGGCACTGAGCAGCCTCTGCCAATCGGCCAGCTCAGCGAAAGATGTAGTTGGCGAAGATGGAGAAGTTTTTTTCATGCTTCGTCTCTCCCACGTCCGCTAGCCACGGATGTGCGTACTGGATGAGCGAGCGAATGGTCTCTCCGCGCGCGATCACCTGAAACTTATGAACGTCGGCCAGATTCTGCAATTGTCCCATAGTCCAGCGGATGTGGTCCATGGCCCCGTAGTCATAAATCAAGTAACAGTCGGCCAGCGGCAGGTGGAAGTCTTTAGCGAACATGTCCTTGCACTGCAGACGGGCATTTTGGCATCCGTGCTTTGCAAACAGGCGATTCCCCTCTTCCACGCGCTCGGGAACGATCTCAATCCCCGTAAAATGCGCATCCGGATGTCGATGATGAAGCACGAAGCCCATCCGTCCATAGGCCGCACCAAGATCCACCACATGGGCTTCACCGGGCAGATCAATCAGATCACACATCGTACTCAGTTCATCGTAGGGAGTGAGCAAGGTTTGCGGCAGCAGGCCGATCCACGTCTGCGCCTCGTGCACCATCTTGCCCCAGGTGCCCACATCCCCATCGGGATCTTGCATGAACGCTTGTTCGTGCAACTTATGCTCGATGGCATTGATCTCGAACCCGAGTTCAATGTCGATACCCTCAGCGTGCTTGCGCGGTGGCACAGCGAGGCAGCGAAAGTAATCTTTGTTTTGAAGGTAGAATGCAGACATGGCCGCCCAGACTACCTGCTGGCCCACGCGCCGACAAGGGAACCGACACTCATGAGCAACATCGCCGTCCAGGTCAATGGCCCCGCCTCCACTCCTGCCACGAAGACGAGCAAAAGTGTGGAGAGCACCGGCGTGAGATAAGACAGGGCACCGATGACCCGCGGATCTCCCCGCTTCACCGCTACATCCCACAAGAAAAAAGCGGCGCCGAAAGGACCCACGCCGAGCCACAGGAGCAGCCACCATTCTTGTGCGTTCGGAACCACACGCGGCTCAACGATGAAATGTGTGAGGGCACTCAACACTGCGGCCACGAGACACACACCTGCAGTGGTGATGACTTCCACCGTCGGAGCTTTCTTTTTTAGCAGTGAGTACAAGGGCCAGGTGAGAGCGGCCAGCATCGCGAGGGCAAAGCCCCACCAATTCTCAGAGGAGAATTCCAGATCACGACCCAAAATCAACAGCACCACACCCACGAAGGCCAGACCCGCGCCGAGGAAATGTCCGAGCTTCAACTGAGCTTCACGAAAAAATAACGGCGCCATGAGCACCATCAGCATGGGCCAGAGATAGTTAATCAGGTTCGCTTCAACCGGTGGGGCCAGCTTGAAAGCGGTGAAAAGAAAAAAGTGATAACCGTAAAATCCCGCCACTCCTAAAGCCAACACCCTCAGAGGGGGAAAGGCCCTGCGACCGTAGAAAAGCGCGGGCAATCCACCGATGCCAAAGGCGACCGCGAGTTGCAGAAAAGGTGGGATGCCGGCCAATAGACTCGAGGTCATGGCGAGGCTTGCCCAGAGGATGATGGCGAAGAGGGCGAGCAGGCTTTGCATTTCTTAAGGTTAGCCCAACTATGTAGATGTGGCAGTGCCAAAATGCACCTCTTGTCAGGAGTTTACGGGCCAGGGCAAAGTGTCAAAATCAATTTTCGGAGATTAAATGGACGCCTCAAAAAAGGACCGTTACTTCGCGCAGCCTTTTGAGCGCGTCACGCCTTTCAGCTTTAATGCTGAAGTCGCCGAAGTATTCGACGACATGGTCACCCGTTCCGTTCCGCTCTACCGCGAAAACCAACAGCTCACCGTGGATTTGCTTTCGCGACTTTTGAAAAAAAATGACGTGGTCTATGATCTCGGTTGCTCAACGGGCACCGTCCTCTATCTTTTAGGCCAGGCCCTCAAGACTCTCGATCTGCAACTCATCGGCCTCGATGCCTCCGCTCCCATGGTGGAGAAGGCGCGCATGAAACTGAAGGCCTTCGGGCTTAAGAACGCGGAGATTGAAAAAGCGGACATCACTCAAGTGCCGTTTCTTCCCTGTGGCGCGGTCGTGATGAACTACACGTTGCAGTTTCTTCCGGTAGAAGCGCGGTTACCTTTGTTAAAGAAAATTTACGAATCTCTGCGCCCCGGTGGCGTGTTGCTTCTTGCTGAGAAGATCCAAACCGATGCCCCAGGTCTGCAAGACCTCGTGACGGATATCTACTATGATTTCAAAGGTCACAACGGGTACTCCGAACTGGAAATCTCGCAAAAGCGCGAAGCCCTTGAAAACGTGCTCATCCCTCTGACACCGACGCAGCAAACAGAGCTCTTACGTGAGGCGGGCTTCGGTCCCGTCGAGATGTTACTCCGGTGGGGGCCCTTCGCGACCTTCCTGGCGGTAAAATAGTTAGACCCGCAAAATCTTAATGTTCTTTTCGATGGGCCCTAGGGTACATCTGCGCCACTTACCTCTAAGGAGCTCTTATGAAAACGCTTGTCGTCGCTTTGATCGTTTTAGCCGGTGCCGCTCATGCGCAGTATCGTCCGGCCCGTGACCTGAGCCCGTTCGCTTCGGATGTTGCTCTTCGCTGGAATTCGCATCCGTCGTACCCGTGCCCTGAAATTTCAGCCATCGCTCTCACGGCCGTCGACGGCGGCGATGCCACAGTGACGCTGGCCGATGGGACAACGGCGGCGTTCAAGTACAACGGCTACAACATCCAAAACCAATCAGACGTGGGCCAGATCCTCTCGAACTCTTATAGCGCTGTTGGCAGCAAGCTCTTCATGAGCCTCGAGTTCAACGATAACGGCAGTTGGCCGGCCACTCGCCTCCCGGGCTTTCGTAGCCTCGAGATCTACACCGGTGTCCAGGCCCGCAGCGGCGTGTACACCAGCCAGATCTGTTCTTACGATCTTATCTAGTCTTTGATAGTGGATGGCCCCAGACGCTTGCGTTTGCGGTCATCCCCTGCCATTCTCGAGCCAATGTTCACTCTCCCCACAGACCTTTTAGCCCTCCACGAAACGCGCCTCAAGGCACTCCATGCCCCTCGCCAAGAGGAGGCCCTGAAAGCTTTAGCCACGCTCGATCCTGCCGACCCACAGAGTGTGCACGCCACAGCACTCGCCCTTCGCCCGTGGAAAAAAGGGCCCTTCGAATTTTTGGATACGCGCATCGATGCGGAATGGGACTGCCGTCGCAAATGGCAGCGCTTGCATAAACATCTCCCTGACTTGAGCGATAAACTTGTTTTAGATGTGGGCTGTGGCAATGGCTGGTACATGCAGCAGCTGCGCCAGGCCGGTGCCCGTGAGGTGATTGGTTTTGATCCAGGACAAATGAATTACCTGCAGTGGACGTTCACGCAAAAAATCAAACCCGATCCTGCCCAGGCGCTCTATCTTCTGGGCGTGGAAGAACTGCCCGCTCTGAAAAAAACCTTCGATGTGATCTTGCACATGGGCGTCTTGTACCATCACCGCGACCCCGTCATGCAGTTGATTGATCTGCGTGAGTCGCTGACGCCCGGGGGGACGCTCTTCTTAGAAACCATCGGCGTCCCAGGGGCGCAGACCACTCTGTATCTTCCGCCGGATCGGTATGCCGGGATGCCGAATGTGTGGTTCCTGCCGACGCTCAATGCCCTCACCACCATGCTCGAGCGTGCCCGCTTCACCGACATCAAAGTCCTCTCGACTCATTGGGATGGCGTCGAAGAACAGCGCCCTACCGAATGGGGCCCGGGCCCAAGCTATGCCGGCGCCCTTGACCCGAGTGATCCGCGCAAAACCATCGAAGGCCATCCCGCCCCGGAGCGCTTCATCGTCAGCGCGCGCAGCAAGGAGCTTCGATGAGCGACAAAATCATCCTCGAACATTACGCCAAACTTTCCAAAGGCTGGGGCCTGCAAGGCCAGATGTCCATGCAAGACAAGGTCGTGCGTGAGCGCGAGACCGCTTTCATCACAAAGCAGACCCAACACTGCCTGCGCACGCTGGGAGTCGCCCCTGAGCAAGCGGTGGTGCTCGACGTGGGTTGCGGCAACGGTTACCTGCTCGCAGCTTTGTGGGAGGAGCTGGCAGGTGCTGATTTGCGTGGGATTGAGTTTGTGCCGGAGCTCGTCGCCGTGGCACAAACACGCACACTACCCGGACTCAACATTCAACAGGGTGACATGCGCGTGCGCGACTGCTTCAAGCAGCAGGCCCATATCGTGATCACTGAGCGCTCCGTCGTTAACCTTCTCAGCTGGGAAGAACAGAAAGCGGCGTTCGAAAACATCGCTGGATGGATTAAACCGGGAGGATTCTACATCATGGTAGAAAGCTTCCAGGAGCCCTGGACAGAGATGAACGCTGCGAGGCGTGAAAATAATCTGCCGGAAGTCCCCATCTCATCCCACAACCGCTATTTGAAAGAGCCGTGCATCGATACCCTGGGCTCTCTTGGGCTACGCACCGTGCCAGGAGTCGAAGCGCAGAATGCTCTCTCCTCTCATTTCTTCCTCTCAAGAGTGTTTCAGCACCTCTTGATCCAAGATGGAAGACCCGCTTCCGAGCGAGTTTGGCAGTTCTTCGCAGAAGGACTTCCGCCCGATGTGGGAAACTATTCGCCGATTTTGTTCAGAGTTTTTCAAAAAGACTGCATCTAACCCTTGGCGATGACATAACGGCCCGTCTAAGATGCCTCTTCAATATTGGAAGTTCTTAAGGAGCAAGTACATGGCCAACGGAAGCCGTCACCGCCGCAAGCACGCTAAAGGTCGCCGCAAGGTTGGATCGAAGAAGAGAAGAGCGGCCCGCTTGAGAAAAGCAAAAGCGTAATTCGTTACGTTTCGAAATTTTTTACAAAGAAGCCTCCCTTTTGGGGAGGCTTTTTTGTTTTTACTTAAGGACAGCAATCCGAAAGCCCCTTACCATTTGTTTATAACAATTATTAAGGGAGCTTTAATGCCAACCGCGTTTCAGATCATCGATCAATGGTTCCGTCGTCTCTGCAACAGCCTCTCACTTATTTTCCTTCCTGGTATCGCCGGCCTCTTCTTCATCGACCTGAACACCAACGTGTTTCGCGGTGAGTTTGGCATAACCGATTTCGTGAATTTCAACGCTCTCGTCGTGTACTACGTTGAGAAGCTCGATCTCGCTGATCAACAAACCATGCTCTACACCGTCGTCATGGCCCTCTTGGTCTATGCCTTCGGTTACTTCCTCCACTCTTCTTCGAAGTTTTTCGCAGGCCCACGCCGCTTCCGCTCATGGTTTAAAGTCACGGACACAGACAGTGCTCCACATTTGGAGTTGCCTCCTTCAGCGCTGACGTTTTTGCAAATGAAAGAAGGCGATCTTGTGGCAGGCGCGGGGGAAGACGCCTGCAGAACGTTAGTCACCTCTTCGGGCATCAGCAGCTCGCTGCCAAGCCTCGAACGTCGCATCGGCTTCTACCGTGCCATGGGCTACCTGTTCTCACTCATGGTGCTCTTAGATCTCTGCTTGTTCTTGGTGTCGTTTGATTTCTTAGACATCATCATCAAAGCGTCCATCGTCATCGCCAACCTGACCTTCGCTTTCTTGTTCTTCAAAGGACAAGAGGAGTGTGGCAACAAGTGGAAAGAGACGCTCTCTGCTGAGACGCTCGTGGCCGTGGCCTTGCTGAGAAAAAACTAGCGCGCCTTGCGCTCGAAGTACTGAAGATCGACAAAGAGGGCCGCCGACAAAATCAACAGGCGGTCCTCACTATCCAAATTCTCTCCATGCAACGAAAGCACGAAGTTATCTTTGTCCGTGAACATCTCCGAGAGCAATCCGGACCAGCGCTTCTGCACCTCCGCCACTTCTCTGCCGTGCTTGCTGAACGTAAACGTCCAGACCTTCCAGATCGGTGACCGGACTTCGTAGCGAATTTTCCCGCGGGGATCTTCCACATCAAACGACTTATGGAAAAAAGCAAAGCGCTGTTGAATGGCGCCGATCATTTCGTTTTTGGCATCGTAAACTTCCAGCCGCTGGAAGAACCACCGGAACGGATGCGTGAGCTTCAGCGCCTTCTCGCGCTTGGAGTTGAACACATGCACATCAAAGCGCCGCCAATGGCCGAGGTACTAGCGAAGGAGAAATCCCCACAACCCTTTCTGCTGTTCCGCCGCGTAGCCGATGGGATGACCGTTCTGGTCCGTCACACTGTATTTGTTGCGAGTTTCGAAGCCGATCCACTCGGCCATCTCGTGAATCTGCTGCAGCTTCACGCGCGGAAGAGGAAGCAGCTCTTGAGCGAGGATGTGGGTCGCTGGCGGAAAGGTATGGTCAATAGTCATGGGTCTAGTCTAGTCGGCGGGGCTTTGTGGGTAAAGCCCTGAAAGTGCGTCTATTTTGCTCGGGGTGCGGCGAGAAATTATTACCACCTCCAGGGATTCTCCACCTTCCCCCTGGGCTTTCATCTCATAATCTCCCCATGAGACTTTTCCCATCACTTTTCTTTTTCCTAGGCCTCACTCTAAGCACAGCGTCTTGGGCCGAACCGCTCACCCCGGTGATCAACTTCTTGCGCTCCACCCCTGCGTATTTTGATGGATCGGTGGCGTTTAAATCGAGTGCCAAAGTTTTTGAAGAGGGCTGGACGACAGTTAAGATCAACGCCAACCAGTCCATCGGCTTTAAGTTCAAAGAAAACATGATTGAGGTTTACCCGGGCGATGCGCTTGATATTCGCAGCTACTACCTCCAAGTGAAGGTGAAGTATGTGCGCTGGCATCCGACGCGCGGTTTCTACGCCGACGCGGAACTCCCGGTCGACATCACGGGCCTCAGCCGCTCAAGCGTGAGTGCGACGGTGGCGCAAGACCTCGAAGAAATCTTCGGTGAAAAACTCAAGCGCGCCAACGCCCTCCTCCAGCGCGTGCGCACGATGAACAACATCGGCGTCTCCATGGAAATCGTGGACGCCATCGTGGAGATCTTTAAAGAACAAGGCAGCGGCGTCGTCTTGCCGAAGTACTACGGAGAGACGGGACTAAACTTCACGCCGACTGCGAAGGCGCTGCAGCTCTACGGCATGCGCGTGGGCATCAAGGCCGGAGACACCGTTCGCACGGGATTTGCCTTTAACGGCGACGAGCTCGGCATCAATCCCTACACGATGAGTGTCACCTCTGTTCGCGGCATCGACATCAACGAAGGACCCACCTTCCGCCAGAACATGCGCATCGTGTTTAAAGAGATTCGCATGGACGCCAAAGGAACGAGCATCGCCATTG
>JAIXOY010000217.1 GCA_027486525.1 Pseudomonadota bacterium | reverse complement strand
GCATCGATGGCACTCGTCAGGTGGTGGAAGCCATGCGGACAAGCGGTGTCAAAACGCTCGTCTCAACCTCGGCCGTTGGTATCTATGGCCCACGCGGAGATGAAGAGATCACCGAGTCAGGAGTCGCCGCCGATGACTTCCTCGCCCGCGTTTGCAAAGACTGGGAGAAGGAAGCAGAAGTCGCAAAGAGCTTTGGTGCTCGCGTCGCCATCATGCGTGTGGGCGTTGTCCTCGGAAGAGGCGGCGGTGCTTTGAAGAAGATGCTTCCCATTTTCAAACTCGGTGGCGGCGGTCCGGTTGGATCGGGCGATCAGTGGATGAGCTGGATCCATGTGGAAGACCTCGCAGGAATGTACGTGCGTGCGGCCCACGAGAAAGAGTTCGTTGGTGTTTACAATGCCACCGCTCCGTACCCTGCGAAGAATAGAGATTTCTCTAAGACTCTCGGCAACGTGCTCAAGCGTCCGGCGTTCGCGCCAGCTCCGGCCTTTGTGCTGAAGTTGGTCTTCGGCGAGATGAGCACGGTGATCCTTGATGGCCAGCGCGTGCTGCCGAAGCGTTTGCACGACGAAGCGCACTTCCACTATCGCTATGCGACTCTTGAAATGGCGTTGAAAGAGACTGCTTACTAGATTTTATCCCGGCAAAATGACTTGTTTGAGGCGGGTCTGTTCTTCGACGGCATATCGAACCCCGCCCATGCCCAGTCCCGATTGGCGATGGCCCCCGAAGGGCATGGCATCGACTCGCCAAGCGGTGTGATCATTGACCACCACAGTCATCGCAGCGATGTTTTTAATTCCCTCTTCAATGCGCGCGAGATCTTGCGTGAAAATCGCCGCTTCAAATTGAAAGGGATTCTCTCGCAACTCTTGCCAGATGCTTGCCGTTTCAGAAAAAACTTCAAGACACACCACTGGACCAAAAGCTTCCTCACGCCAAATTTTAGCACTGTGAGGTACCTCAGACAGAATAGTTGGTCCCATGTAATGAACGCCGCGATCTTGCGTGTCCTCAAGAAGAATCTGAGCACCTAAGCCGCGCGCCTCCGTGAGCCATTCTTGCAGACGAACTTTTTCGCTGGGACGTATGAGCGGCCCCACATCCGTAGTCTCGTGGCGGGCATCCGCCACGACAAGTTTTTTGGCTCCATTCACGAAGGCCTGGCAAAAGTTGTCCCAGATGTTTTGGTGGACGTAGATTTTCTGCGTCGAGATGCAGACTTGCCCGGCGTGATAGAAGGCACCCTTTAAGAGGGCAGGAATGGCTTTGGCGAGATCAGCATCATCCCAGACGATCGCGGGCGCTTGTCCACCATGCTCGAGAGCGAGGCGAGTGCCCGGTGCCAATCGCGTCCGCAGATCCCAGCCGACTTTCGCCGAGCCAATGAAAGAGACGAATTGAAACTCTGGACGTGCGACCAAAGCTTGGATTTCCGGAACGGCCGCGTGGCACATCATGACGAAGTCAGCAGGAACGCCAATGTCTCTTAGTGTCTTGAGCAGCCACTCACCGCAGAGCGGAGTGTTTTGCGAAGGTTTGAACACCACCACACAGCCGGCCGCGAGGGCACTGCCGACCTGATGGGCTAGGAGGTTCAAGGGATGGTTAAAAGCAGATAGGGCGAACACCGGGCCGATGGGTTCACGGAATGTGTAAAGCTGTTTACCTTGAAGTACCGTTTTTGCAGATTCAAGACCAAGGGCCAAGGCCTCTTCGGCGCAGAGTTCAAATGTCTGAGCTGCACGACTGACTTCCACGCGAGCATCTTTCAGCGGCTTGCCGCCTTCTGTCGCAATGAGCTGCGCCAACGTTTCTGCTTCCTGACTAATTTTTGCAGCGACGGCACGCAGCCAGGCAGCGCGGGTACTATGCGGCGTTTTTTGAAAGTGCTGCTGTGATCGAGGAAGTGGTGTGCAAAGGGTCGCCACATCTTGAGGTGTCATGAGTTCGATCTGGGTGATCTGGTGACCATCATTAGGCCCGAGGACAAGTTGGGTTTTTCGCATAGTAAGACATTGTAATCCGGCGAGGTTGTGACGGCAAAAATATTGATTTAGAATAGAATCATGAAATCTCTAAACATCTTTGCCATTGGACTTATCCTGTTTGCAGCTGTGGGCTGCAGCAAAGAGAAAGAACCGACCTATCTCAAAGAGGAGCTTCTCGGCATGGCACCGGCGGAGGGCCCGGATAAAGTGGACGTGGTTCTTGCGCGTGATATTAACGACGCTGTTCCTTGCGCTGACTATGGTGATGGGTGTCTTTCGGCCCACCGCTTTCGCACCCGGGACTTGAATTTCATCGCTGTGGAGTTTGAAACTCCGGGGCAAGCAGAGAATGCGGCGAAAAAAATCTACGCGTGGACCGCACGCAATTGGCTCCTCGATGATGTGGATGGCGAGCCGTTGCTCGAGCGCTGGGCCACGGAGCATTTGAAAGCAAAGAGCTTCAATCCTCAGAAGAAAACAAAAGAGGGCTCCGCAGGAACACCTGCTGAAAATGCGCCAGCTTCGAAGGCCAGCGCGCCTTAAGCTCATCACTGGCCTGCGATTCTGAGAGTGTCTCCAGGAAGAGCTTCACCCAGCGATTCACCTCACCCGTGTGAATGTTCAGTGGAATGTGAGCGCGAATCACGTCGAGTGGTTCGCCCAGCGTGCGATCCGTTTTACCTAGGAGCTGCAACTCCCAGAACGAGAAAATTCGCGGCAGATGAGTTTCAAAGTCAGGAATGCGCTGGAAGTGATATCCGAGCAACACATCCGTCCGTGCTTTGTCGTAAAAGGCGCGAACGACGTGTTCGATCATTTCTTTTTCAGTTTTCATTGAATGAATGGTGAGCGTGACCAGTCATGTTCACTGATGAGGCCAATGGTAAAACCTTGGGCACGAAAGAACTGAGCTTCAGTGTCATCTTGGAGGCGGAACAAGCTTCCTTGTCGCACGACGATCACATTCTTCACTTCGCTCTCGTGAGATTTGAGAAGGGCGTACTGCACATAGAGATGGTCGCTGACCAATTCCTGGCCTTGGGGTTCAAGCGGCATCGGCTCAACGAAGAGGGCGTCTTTATGTCCTTGGCGGTAATGGACGAAGCCCAAGAGCTTGCCGTCTTTTTGAAAAGTGAGCAACCCACCAGCGAAACCGGCGATCAATCCTTCATCAAGATCTGGGCACTGCTCCAGGAGTTCGCGACGGCTTTCACGGGTGGGGAAATCTCCCAACGTCACACCGCTTTCGCGGTGGAGCTTTTTCCAGCTTTGTTGAATCTTCTTTGCCTCCTCAGCTGGCAACGCCGAGAGATAATCTTGATAGGCCCGGTGCTCACGGACCCAAGGCCGCAAGACGCTCCACTGGATTTGCGCTTGGTGATGAATCTCTTTCCACTGCGGTTTGTGAACGGGAGTACCTTCCATCGACAAGACCGTCATGGCCATGATGTCTTCGCGTTGTTCGATTTCTTTGATGAGATCATGAAGTTTCTCGCGTCCAGAGCGAGCGAAGCGCGGATCGAAGACCGCAGGGCCATCTGCTCCGTTAGCAAGTTGCCAACGAGCGAGCTTCCAGTGAGAAAGCGATTTATCGAAGAAGCCGGTGATCTTCTTCCACCACGGCAAACACGCCTCGGTATCAATCTTCTTAAAACAAACCTGCGCGATTCCCACGGGAGAGTTTTGCGTGGGGCCAAAGAATAGCCAGTAGCAAAAAGTTTCATCCGCTGGACTCTTCGCTTCCGCTTCTTTCCACGCAGAAAAATCCACCCAGTGCTGACTCATCAGCGCTTCGATCGCCGGGATGAACTCGACATCGATTTCGCGCAGTGAATGGAACTTTTGCGTTAAGAGCATGCGTTCAGCCTCGTCCGCAGTGTGGGCACATCTTCCAGAACTGATTGTCCCACGTCTCACCGCACGCGCAGTGCTGGAGATCTTGGAGTTCGTCTAAGTTTGCACCGGCGACGAAAAGAGTGGGACGCATGGCACGGAGGGTGAGTGAGTTGGCCAGGTAGCCGCCGGGGATCAAAGGATCGGCCTTGAACTTCGCCGGAGAGATTTTCTCATCGAGACGAAACTGCACCTGGAAGTCTTCCGCGCGATCGGTTTCCCAAAGCGGTTGACCGGCCTTGTGCTGCATTTGGCGTAAAGTTTCTCTCACTTGCTCGTCAGACGGATTTTTCACGCGCGGCCCATCTCCTCTCAAGGTAGGTCACGAGTTCTAAGATGGTGCGACTTTGAGCGCGCCACAAAGACCAGGGCCCTGGTCTTATTTTAGCTAATTCCCCTCGAAAGACAATTCCTTGAGCGCCACACTCTTCAACTGTTCTGAGCGCCCACTCAACGACCTGACCGTCACGGTGGTGAAGCAGGGCCTTGAGAGCTTCTAGAAACTCGTGGGTCAGGCGTTCGCCTTCCTTAAAGCGTCCTTGGATGATGTGCCGGCGAGCTGCATTCAGCAACCACACGAGATCTTCAGTGGAAAGAGCGGTGCCCATGAGTGATTGCAGGATCGCTTCGAGCTCTCGCTCGGAGTGTGAACTGTGGGCGACGACCATGATGGCGGTGGAGCGAGTCGCGGGGTTTTGGAGGGCGGTGAGGAGTTCCTGCACCTCAGTGGCATTGAACCGTCGCAGTCCTCGGCCGCCACTTTGATGGGCGGCGAGGATGTCACTCTGAATTTTTAGGAGATCAAGGCTCACTTGAGGCGGCGGCCCAAGCATCTCACGGCCATGGTGGCGGAGCGAGGTTGCGCTGTGAGCTCACCCGTTTGTGGCAAGATGCTCCAAGCTTTTTCACGATCGACGGAACTCACCGTAGCTGTCCAGACGGCGGTGGTGATTTTTGGAAGGACGAAGCGCGCACCATTCACATCGGCTTGTAAGTAGTCGTTGCGGGTCGGCAAGCGCCAGGCAATTTCTGAGGCAGGGATGCCGAGGAACGAGGCACCTTCGCAACGTGTGACGCTGTCATGGAGGACGCTGCAGTCAATGCCGCCTTCTTTCACGGGACTCTGAGTATTGCCAGCGGCCTGGCACCAGTTACTCGTTGTCGTGATCACGTAGCTCCACATGAACCCAGTGGTTTCATCGAGCCAGATTTCTTGGTTATCTGCTGCGCGCGCAACCAGCTTCCAGGTGCCTTCTCCAGCAGTGCCGTTCGCGGCGCCTTTCCACTCAGCTTGGTTCGGATTCAAGGTTGCGCAGTCGCGCAAACGTTGCGCCAGGGTTTTAAAGTTCGCACCAAGTCCACATTCTCCGATCGGACGCTTGGCGCGCACAACCGCGTCGCCCGTGATGCCATCATCGGCCTGTTCAAGATTGGGAATTTCGTCATAGCCCACCGGCAAAGCAGCGGCGGCAGTGGTTTCGCCTTGAGCGGTGAGAATCGTGGTTCCCGTGGCGCGGTGAAGATGAGAACGGATAGAATTCGCCGTCTCACTTTCGATGGGTTGAATGTCTGGAGCTCCCATTTTCCCACGGCTGCCGACGTCCTCACAGGACGCAGCAAAAGCTAGAACGAGCAGCAGGGCGGCCGATTTCATGGATAAACTCCTCAATATCGGGATTTTAGCCTTCACAGAGACGCTTTTGGGAGCGGAAAGTAATCTTTACATGTCCAAGTCGGCCAGTTCACGGATGCCGGCTTAAATGTTAGTTTCCCCGACGATGACGACGCTCCTGATTAATACCATTTACCGTGCTACCGAAGGGGAAGGAGTCCAGCTGGGCTCTCCGCAGGTATTCATCCGTTTTCAAGGGTGCGCGATTGGTTGCATGAACTGTGATTCCAAGGAAACTTGGGACTTCGACACCAACAAGAGCATGGAACTCGAAACTGTGCTCGCCAAGGTCGACGAGCTCGCCAACCAGGGCCGCTGGCCGTTGCGTCGCGTGTCCATCACTGGCGGTGATCCCCTTCATCCTCAACATGTTCCTGGCTTGATTGAACTGATGATCGACCTCAAGCTCAAGGGCTACTGGATCAACCTCGAAGCCGCAGGTTCACGCATCGTGGATGAAGCTTTCAAAGCTGCCGATTACATTTCTTTTGATTTCAAAACGCCGTCGACCGGTGTGCGCACCAGCTCTGAGCTGTTGGCGCGATTCATCACGGAGTATGGTCACAAGGGTCAGGTAAAAGCCGTGATTGCCGATAATGCTGACTTCGGTGCAGCCTATGAAGCTCGCCGACAGATCGATGAAAAAATTGGCCCGCACTCTATCCCCTGGGTCCTCACTCCGTGCTACAGCCCGGGCGAGAAAATGCCTATGAAGCGTTTCCAGGAAGTCACACGTTTGAATGAAGATTGGGGCGCGCCGTTTCGAGTGATCGGCCAGCAGCATAAATGGTTGTACGGCGTCGACGCGAAAAATGTGTGAGAGAAAGGCCTGAGCTTTCGCCCAGGCCTCAAGAATAATTACTTAGAGATGATTTCTGAAACGCCGTCAGCATTGCAGCCGATGACCTTCGCAACGTTAACGAACTTGTTTGGCGCGACTTTGATGTAGGTGTAGGCCAGATCGACTTCTTTCTGACCAATCACGATGCTGCGGTAGTTGCCTTCAGGGGTGGTGATTTTCACGCCACGGGCGACCGAGACTTTCGCGTTGGCGATCACTTCGCCACAGGGCTGGCACAAAGAAGCGATTTCTGACCCGCTTTGGATCAACATGGCGGCGCGCTTTGCCATCACGGGAGACATCCAGGCGCACTGATCAGCGAAAGCTGAGAAGGAAAGTGTCGCGAGAGCAATGACGAAAAACTTTTTCATAAGAAAACCTCTTGGAGTAGTGGGGGGTAAAGCTCCAAGAGGCTATCAGGAAATCTGCTCTCCAGAGCAGATCATGGAAAAATTACAAACGGCAGCCGCGGACGTAGATCAAACCAACCGGAATCTCAGCTCCGACAGCTGCCGTGATGACCTCTGTGAGGCTTTTGCCATTGGCGCTTTCGACTTGAATGGAAGTGACGTAGCTTCCACCGCTCTGAAGAAAGAAAACCACTTTGCTCTCTTTGACGCGGGGGACGAGGTAGGCGCCTTCGCGAGAGAGAAAACCATCGCGCACCTTCAATCGCTTTGCCACTTTCATTTTGTCATTGACCGTGACCGGGCGATCCGAGTTCTGAATGTCGAGAATCAGGCAGTCGGCGATTTGCATGCTCGGAGGCGTTCCGCCACCCATGCGGTAGCCCGGGTACTGAATCAAGGCCGGCTCGGTCGCGGCGGTTTCTACGTGAAGATTGATCACCCCAAGATCGTCGAGGTCATTGTTCGCAAAAGCGTTCAAGCTGAGAGTCAGAAGCGCGAGAAGCAAGAATTTCATAAGGCGTCCTTGGTGAAGTGAAACTCACCGGAATATGCCTTAAGGGAAGAAATGAATAAAATGAATGGAATTGATAGTTGTGATAACTATTTTGAATCAAGGCTTTTACGGGTGTAAAAGCATAATTCCCACAACATGGCGGCCCAGCCGGCCAGGAGGAGAGTTCCGCCGATGGGGACGATGATGGCAAAAAATTTCACACCACTGAGTACGTAGATAAAGCAGTTGCCGCTAAAGAGGACCGTTCCGGTGATGAGAAGTCGGCGAGTCCAGCGCAGAGGCATTGAGGTGCTGAGAATGAAAGCGCCCAGGGCCAACAAGGCCACCGCATGAAGCAGCAAATAACGCGCGCCCGTTTCCCAGGTATTGAGAAGAGCAGGATCGAGATGCTTAAGTCCGTGAGCACCGAAGGCCCCGAGCAACACACCGACAAACATAAACGCTGCACCTACAATAAGTGTCATGCGTGCGTGAGGATTGATTCTAGTAGGAGAGTTAAGCATAGGAGTCCTTTACCACCGCAGCGAAGAAACTTCGCGTAGTGTACTAATTCAATAATGACATAAATCCGGAACGATTTTTAACAGCAGGTTGGATGCTAAGGTTGCGACCTTGCGCTTTGCCCTGTTCATGGGCACTGCTGTCGAGAACTTGGCCTGAGTAAGATTGTGAAAGCCCGCCCATAAAAAAATTTAAGTCGGCAGCGAGATCTTTTTCAATGGTCACCAAGGCGCGTGATTCCTCAGGTGTGAGATCATTGCGCGTACTTGTGAGTTTTTCTGAGTAGCCGCGGGCCACGCCGGTATAAAAAGAATTCTTCGCACGTAAACCTTTGAGGTTTTGCTGTTTCCACAAACGTTCAAGTTCAGTTTGTAGGAAACCGGCGACATATTGAGCCAGTTCGATCTGTTCGCGCGTGCCGGCCGCTTCTAGGCGGACAACTGCTCGGCCGTAGAAGAGCACAGGCTTCACGAGGAAGTGAGTGAGGATTTCGTAGATCGCGGTCATCAACGCATTTTTCTTCGGCGCACTCATGACGGTCACCACACAGAGTTCACGCTGGTCGCTTAGGCGAGAGCGATCGAGGTGGTGTCGCAGAATAAGCTGATTCGCTTTGAGCGTTGCGAGTTCGGACTCGTGCGGATTACTTGAAGACGCAAGAGCGAGAAGTTTTTTGACTTTCTCAATGACGGCATCGGCTTTCAGGTCGCCGACTTTTTGGATCGAGGGCAGATCACCACTCGCGGCCTGGACTTCTTCATTCCATCCATAGCGCTGGCAGATCGTCTTGTATTCAACACCGTGAGGCGAGGTGGCTTCTCCGTGAAACACCCGCACCAAATAGTGAGCAAGTTCATGGCGGAGGAGATCGCGCAGGACTGAATCGCTGACATGGCACGCAAGCCGTGCGTTTAATCCAATCTGAAAAAATTTAGCGTCGAAGTAGCCCCAGCGGGTGTTGTCTTCGAAGCAGATGATCGAGAGTGGCCAGGTGGTGCGATTGATGGTGAAACGGGTTCGTCCTACAGAAATGCCGCACTCTTCAGAGAGGATTTCCCGGGCCAGGCGTTCAGCATGGCCCAGGAAAGCGGCAATCGTATCGTTGTAGAGACGCAGAATTAGGCTCCGTCACCACCACGAGCTTTCTCGTGGTACGTGAACGTGGCCTTGGTGTATTCGCGGTTCATGCGAGCGATGTGCTCCAGGCCGATTTCTTTCGGGCAGGTCGCTTCACACTCGGCGTGGTTGGTGCAGTTACCGAACAAGAGTTCGTCGTGGGACTTGACCATGTTCAGAGCGCGGCGAGGCGCTTCCGGCTGGCCCTGAGGCAATAAAGCCAGTTGAGAAATCTTCGCGCCCATGAACAACATGGCAGAGCCGTTCGGGCAAGAGGCCACACAAGCACCGCAACCGATGCACGCCGCTGCGTCCATGGCTTCGTCAGCGACCGTCTTCGGAATCAAGTTGGCGTTCGCGTCCGGAGCGTTACCAGTCTGTGCAGAAATGAAACCACCGGCCTGGATGATTTTATCAAACGCCGAACGGTCAACGACGAGGTCTTTGATGAGAGGGAAGGCTTTCGCACGCCAGGGCTCCACCACGATCGCGTCGCCGCTTTTGAATTTGCGCATGTGGAGCTGGCACGTCGTGGTGCCTTTCTGTCCGCCGTGGGCTTTGCCGTTGATCATCATCGAGCACATGCCACAGATCCCTTCGCGGCAATCGTGGTCGAAGGCGATCGGGGATTCACCTTTTTTGACGAGCTGGTCGTTCAAGACGTCGAACATCTCGAGGAACGACATGTCCGGAGACACGTGGTCGACTTTGTAGTCGACGAATTTCCCTTCCGCCGTCGCCGAGGCCTGGCGCCAGACTTTGAGGTAGATGGTCATGTTCGCTGTTGCATCACTCATATCGGCTCCTTACTTGTACGAACGGGTTGCGAGTTGGACGTTCTCGAACTTCAACTCTTCGACGTGCCGGATCGGCGCGGCTTTCTCGCCGCTCCATTCCCAGGCCGCGACGTGGCAGAAGCTTTCGTCGTTTCGGACAGCTTCGCCATCAGAGGTCTGGAACTCCTCACGGAAGTGGCCGCCGCAGGATTCGTTGCGCTCGAGGGCGTCGAGGGCCATGAGTTCGCCAAGTTCCAAGAAGTCCGCCACGCGGTTCGCTTTGTGGAGCTCGAAGTTGTACTCGCCGGCAGTGCCGGGCACGTTCACGTCTTGCCAGAACTCTTCTTTGAGTTTGCGGATGCCCGTGATGGCTTTCTTGAGGCCCGCTTCGTTGCGTGCCATGCCGACCTCTTCCCACATGTAGTGGCCCAGGGCCTTGTGGAAGTCGTCCACCGAGCGCTTGCCCTTCAGACCAAACAATTTGTCGTCGGCAAGTTTCACGCGGGTCTCGGCTTCCTTGAAAGCGTCGTGGTCCGTCGTGAGTTTGTCGATCTTGTTCGAGGCGAGGTAGTTGCTCAGTGTGTACGGAATCACGAAGTAGCCGTCGGCGAGACCTTGCATGAGAGCCGAGGCCCCCAAGCGGTTCGCGCCGTGATCGGAGAAGTTCGCTTCACCGAGAACGTGCAAACCCGGGATGGTCGATTGCAGGTTGTAATCCACCCACAGGCCGCCCATGGTGTAGTGAACCGCGGGATAGATCATCATCGGGGTCTTGTACGGATCTTCGCCCACGATGCGCTCGTACATCTCGAAGAGGTTGCCGTACTTCCCGGCGATCGTCGAGAGTCCATCGCGCTTGATGGAGTCACGGAAATCGAGGTAAACGGCTTTCTTCGTTGTCCCGACACCCAGGCCCTCGTCGCAGCGATACTTCGCCTGACGAGAGGAGACGTCGCGGGGCGCGAGGTTACCAAAGGACGGGTAGACCCGTTCTAAGTAGTAATCGCGATCCTCTTCCGGAATCTCCTCGGGCTTGCGCGTTTCGTTTTGTTTCTTCGGGACCCACACGCGGCCGTCGTTTCGCAACGACTCGGACATCAACGTGAGTTTCGATTGGTAGTCACCGTGGACCGGAATGCACGTCGGGTGAATCTGCGTGAAGCACGGGTTCGCCATGTAAGCGCCGCGCTTGTGTGAGCGCCAAGCCGCGGTGACGTTGGACGCCATCGCGTTGGTCGACAGGAAGAAGACGTTGCCGTAGCCGCCGGTGCACAAGAGGACCGCATCGGCGACGTGGCGTTCGAGCTCACCGGTGACGAGGTTGCGCGTGATGATCCCGCGGGCCTGGTTGTTGACGACCACGAGGTCCATCATCTCGCGACGGCTGAACATCTTGATCTTGCCCTTGTTCACCATCTTCATCATCCCGGAGTACGCACCCAGGAGAAGCTGCTGGCCGGTTTGACCGCGAGCATAGAACGTCCGTGAAACTTGTGAGCCACCGAACGACCGGTTGTCGAGGTAGCCGCCGTATTCGCGAGCGAAGGGCACACCCTGGGCCACCATCTGGTCGATGATGTTGTTCGAGACCTGTGCGAGACGGTACACGTTCGCTTCGCGGGACCGGTAGTCGCCGCCCTTGATGGTGTCGTAGAAGAGACGCTTGATCGAGTCGCCGTCGTTCTGGTAGTTCTTCGCGCCGTTGATCCCGCCCTGAGCTGCGATCGAGTGCGCGCGGCGAGGAGTGTCTTGGATGCAGAAGGCGTGCACGTTGTAGCCGAGCTCCGCCAGTGTTGCGGCGGCAGAACCACCCGCAAGACCGGTCCCGACGACGATCACCGTGAACTTCCGCTTGTTGGCCGGGTTCACGAGTTTTGATTCGAACTTATGTTTGTCCCATTTGGCGTAGAGGTCGCCGGAAGGAACTTTGCTGTCGAGTTTTGAAGAGGTCATCTTACGCTCCCTTCACATGCAAGAAGATTGAAATAGCGGCGAATCCACCAGCGACAAACACCGCGTAGGCGATGCCGAGGAGTTTAAGTTTAGGAGTCCAGGTGCCGTGGTTAAACCCAAAAGTCTGGAAGGCACTTTGGAAACCGTGCGCAGTGTGCATGGCGGCCGCACTCATGGCGATCACGTACCAGGCGGTGTTGAGCGGGCTCTGGAAGTACTCCACCACCGTGCGATAGAGGTCACGCATGAAGACGCCGTCGATCTCAGTGTTGTAAACCGGGCCGAACTTGAACTGCAGAATGTGGAGCACGAGGAACACGAAAAGAATCAGACCGGTGTAAGGCATCGTCGCGCTCATGAGCGTTTCGCCACGACCGGTGCGCGTCTTCATGTAGTACTTCTGACCGCGGGCGGTTTTATTTTCGATGGTCATCTTAATCGCGAGGCCCAGGTGCAAAGCAAACATGCCCGCAAGTCCCGCTTCCGCAACGTAAACCAAAGGACCCAACGACATCAGCTTGTGCGCGTAGAGGTTAAAGGCATCAGAACTAATGAAGAGGGTGAAGTTTCCCAACAAGTGGGCGACTAAGAATCCGCAGAGTCCGAGACCAGTCAGGGCGATCAACTGCTTTCGGCCAATGGAAGACGTGAAATAGCGTGAGACGGCTGAGCTCATAGCGGTTTATCTCCCGAGAAATAACTAAGATGGAATTCAAGCCATTTTCGCGCAACTTCAAGCGGTTGTCAGGAGAAAAGCCGTCTTGTCTAAGAACAATGCAGCGCAAAGATTGTTTGAGCCTTCAAACGGCACGTTCTGAGTAGGCGCGGAAGATGAACCAAAGGGCAAGGGCACAAAAAACATGCCAAAGAGCATGGCCGGAGAAGAAATGTAGATCAGGCCAACATAGAATTTTTTTAACATCAAGGACCCACATGGTGCCCGCAATCACAAAGGCGCCCAGGGACTGGAAGAGCCGGCGAGGAACCAGCGCATCTCGTTTTTGACGCACAAGCATGACCTCAAAAACCACGGCGGTTAAGACTTGTGCCATGAAGAGGAAATTCCCCTGGCCAGTCACGCCTAAGTAAACCACCGAGATCGCCAAGCCGATCCAGTAGATCAGACGAATCTTCCGAGGGCCCCATCGATAGAAGCGCTGCAACGCCATGGTGAGGAGTCCCATGGAGATGACAAACATCGCCGCCACATCAACGAATTTTCCAAGCACCGAACCGCTCGTGTGAAAAAACGTGGAGAAGACAAACAGCACCAAGACCGGAACGGCAAAAGCTTTGCTCGAGCGCCAGATCAAGACGGCAACAATCAGATACGCAAGATTGGAATAAGTATTGGCCGGCTGTTGCACCCAACCACAAAGCTGAGTTTCACAGAAGTTATATGGCTGCTGCTCAAGATAATGCCAAGGGCACGTGGGTTGCATGCCTCTATGATGTCTTCACCACGCTGTACATGTCTAGCGCCTCGGAGCGCATTTTCTCGTAGATCACAATGGGCCGCGGGTAATCAGGAGCGAGCATCGGTGAGGGGCAATGGATCTCACTACTATCAATGTCAGAGAGCTCCGGAACCCAAGCGCGAATGAAAACACCGTCAGCGTCAAATTTCTCAGACTGGTTATAAGGATTAAAAATGCGGAAGTAGGGTTGGGCATCACAGCCGGTGCTCGAGCTCCACTGCCAGCCGCCGTTGTTCGCGGCCATGTCGTAATCCAAGAGCTTCTCAGCGAAGTACCGTTCACCTTGGCGCCAATCGATCAAGAGCGTTTTGCAAAGAAAACTCGCCGTCACCATCCGCAGGCGATTGTGCATCGTGCCTGTTTGGTTTAAGCAGCGCATGGCAGCATCCACCAGGGGATAACCGGTGCGTCCTTCGCACCACGCTTCGAACCATTCCTGCTTTCCGCGCCACTTGATCTTGTCGTAGTCGCGCTTAAAAGATTCTTTCTCGACGTAGGGATGGGTGTGCAAGAGCATGTGGTAAAAATCCCGCCAGACAACCTCGGAGAGCCAAATCGCGGCCCCTTCGTTTTTCTGCGAGAGTCCTGCGCGTACCATGTCGCGCACCGAGAGGCACCCGTGACGAATGTAGGCTGACAAGTTCTAAGTGCCATCGATCGATGGGATGTTGCGGGTCTCGTGGTACTTCGCCATTGGGATGGCGAACTTCTTCAAGCGTGAGAGTGCCTCTGTCGTTCCGCCGGTGAGCACCGGTGATGTGGCCTTGAAGCCAATCTTCTTATGCCAATCAAAACTCAACACGCTCTCAGGGTTCTTCCACTGGCGGATTTTTTTGAGAGGAGCGGTGAAGTCTGAGACAAGGTTGTCTTGTGCGGCCAGTGTCTCGAGCCATTTATTTTTGTAAGGTGTGAAGACTTTGTAGATAGCTCCTGAGCCGTTCAAGACTTCCGGCGCTTCGTAGATGACCGCATCCTTGAACGTATGAAACTCAACGCCGGCGACTTTGAGTTTTTTCTCCACGGCGGCGTCGCGTTTTTTCGCGTAGGGCTCGTAATCGCGGTTGGTGTAAACCGCGGCACAGCCATTGGCCGCTTCCGGAATGAGGTCGGCCGGATCGCCGTACAAAACGCGCAGACTGCCGCCGTGTTTGTTTAAGGCCGTCTCTACATCTTGCAAAGACTGCAAAATGAAGGTGACGCGTAGATCAGATTTATCCGTGAGTTTGTTGAGAATCAAAGGATCAAAAACGAAGACGACTTCGACTTCGTCATGCGCCTTGAGTGCATGAAAAAGAGCGGCGTGATCGTGGACGCGAAGGTCCCGGCGAATCCAACAAAGAGCTTTCGTCATGGGAGCATTGTCGGCGGATTTCGGCGCAGTCGGCAAGCCTCGTCGCACTCCCGTCTAAGCAAAAAAGGGAAGGAGCCGCCGTGCCCCTTCCCCCCTGCCTAAGGATCCCGAGAAATACTCCTCATCGAGTACTTGCTCGTGCGTTCTTCCTGAACGGCTTGTCTTGTGTGGTGTCAGTTTAGGGTCACTCGCGCAGGGGCGGGCAGGAAAAGAATAAAGCCTGTCTTAATAGGGGGTTGGGGCGTGAGGGGCCCGACTAAACAAGAGCGGAAAGGGTTAAAATTCGCCAAGATTTCTGGCTAGAGAAAGCTCTTCCCTTCGCCGCGATAGGTAGGAACGCGCTCAAGGATTTTACCGTTTTTGAGGAGCAGGACCTCATTGAAGCGCTCACACAATTCACCCGCTTTGGCGTGGCGGAAAAACACCGGATCACCCAAGGTGAGTTTTTCCGGGCCTCTGTATGTGAAAGGCGTTTGCACTTCGCCGCAGCCTTCTTGCTCAACGAGTCTTATGCCCGCCGGCAAATAGGGCAGGGGCCTTTTGTTGACGTTGATTTCACCGGAGGCGGTGTAGCCGCCACCCAGTGCCGTCCACATTCCTGGGGCCGGTTGGCGAACGAGGGCCACGGCAAAAAACGCAGCAGGGGCATGATGGAAATTCACGTAGTGATCAAAGAGTGCGGGAGAGTAGAAGCCGGAACCCACCGTGACTTCATCCACGCCGGGATCTTGGCTGGACCACTCGAGACTACCGGTGCCGCCACCATTCACGACATCAAGAGTGTGGTGTTGCTTCAACCAGGCCACGATCTCACCGCGACGGCGAGCGTAGTCAGCGTGCGAGCGGCGTTGCAGAAAACGAATGATCGGGCCGAGCACGCCCCGATTACCAAGGCCGGCGATCTGGGCTTCGTAGCCCATCAGACCCTTTATTTGGACCTGCGATGGCAGGTCACTGATGAGCTGCTGCACATCTTGTAGCGTACGAAGAGGAGAACGACGCACGCCAAACCACAAACCTGGAAACGGCGTGGACATGTCGATGTCGAGACACACCCGCACGCTCGAGCCGCAGCTGGCGAGGAATTGGATCTGTTCTTTGGAGTCCACCATGAAGGTGATTTTTTTGTTGAGCTTTAGTAGCGCCTCCACCGACACGCGGTCTGTGGTGGGGTAACCCAAAAGAAAATCATCCAGCCCTTGCTGGGCCAGGTGGAGTGTTTCTTCGGCGGTGAAAGTCATGAGCCCCTGAAAGCGGGGAGAGCATTTGAAGAGATGCTCGAGCACCCGGCGGCAGCGCACAGACTTACTGGCAATGCGAATGCGCATGTCACCGGCGCGCTTGAGAATGTCCTGCGCATTCTTTTCTAACAGATCGAGATCCACCACCGCTGCGGGCAAGCGCTCATTCTGCAAAGCGTTTTTGTAAGTGCGATAGTCGGCCATAGGAAAATTCTACCATCGGCCCTTTGTGACGTCACACTTTTCGTGCTTCACTCATTAACAAATTTAACCTGGAGTCAACTATGCGTTGGATGATGATGTTCGTACTACTCTCGACTCAAGTTTGGAGTGCACCGTTAGCACCCGAGCAGCGTAAGGAGCTCTTCGCCAGCGCCACCCAACGTCTCAAGGCGACGGAGATTGAAAAGCGCGCCCCACAAGTGGGAGATGTTTTTCCTGATCTTGTCATCGGTGGCAAGAAAGTCAGTGTCTGGACCAAAGAGGCACCGATCGTGCTGACGTTTTACCGCGGAGGCTGGTGCCCATACTGTGTGAAGCAACTGAAAGATCTCAGCCAAAACTTGCGGGAGTTTCAGCCGGCGAACGTGATAGCCGTGTCTCCTGAAACTCAGCAAGAGGTTGAGAAAACTCGTCGCAAGAATGATCTGAAAATGGTCCTCGTTGCCGATAAAAACAATGAGCTGGCGCGCTCTCTGGGTCTGGCTTTTAAAGTGGAAGACGCCGTGGCACAAGAATACAAGGCGCTGGGTCTGGATTTGCAGGCGAGCCAAGGGAATGCCGACAACATCCTGCCGGTTCCGGCCACTTTCGTCATCGGCCGTGACCGCAAAGTAACGTATATGTTTGCTGACGCTGATTATACTCAGCGCGCCGCGATGCCGGATATTGTGAAAACCGTTGAGCGCATGCTAAAACCAGCGCCATGAATAATCCCACGGATTGGCAGCAGTTTCCTTTCGAAGAGTTCTTCGCGGACATTCGCGAGTTCATTCAGGCCTCGCCCGAGCGTGGTGTCGGGGCGTTTGAAACTCCCGCTGAACTTCGCG
>JAIXOY010000060.1 GCA_027486525.1 Pseudomonadota bacterium | reverse complement strand
TCATCGACGTCGCGTCGGCCGTACTCGGTGCCCTATGCCATCGGAAAGATCATTCAAGATTTGGCGTATAAGTTATAGCTGAACGAGCACCAGACTCAGGCCCGAAACTACAATCCATAATGATAAACCGAAAGCCAGTGGGGACCATCCCACTTGCTTGAGGTTTTCTTTATTCATTTGGAGTCCGATCAAAAACAAGGTGAGGGCAAAGCCGAGCTTCGCGAGCATCTGCGTTTGCGCTCTGACAACCGCCAGCGCAGGAACCATCGTGAAGAGTGTGGAGACGGCGAGGAAAACGATGATGACCCAGGGTGGACGGAACTGACTGCGCGTCTGTGTTTTATATACCACCGAGAGCACCAAGCAGATCGGGATGATCCACAGTGAGCGCGTGAGTTTTGTGATCGTCGCAAGCTCCAGGGCCTTCTCTCCGTAGAGCGACGCCGCCGCGAGCACCGAACTGGTGTCATGGATCGCCAGGGCGGCCCACAGGCCAAACTGCTCTTGCGTGAGCTGCAGCCAGTGTCCAATTGGTGGAAAGAGATAGATGGCGAGGGCGTTGAGAATGAACACCACGCTCATGCTGACGGCCATGGAAAGCGCCGACGCATTGATCACCGGGGCCACGGCCGCCATGGCACTGCCGCCGCAGACCGCTGTCCCCGCAGTCATCAAGATGCTCTGCTCATGATCGATCTTAAATAGTTTTGAGAGCAGATACCCAAAAATAAAAGTTAGCGCGATGCTGATGAGGGTGAGGTGGGCGTACTCGATGGAATTTCTTCCCATGGTTCCCAGACTCAGGCCCGCACCAAGCAGCGCCACACTCAGGAAAAGCGTGCGTGAGCCCCATCTTTTAGCGAGGGCCCGGTGCTGCTCTGTCAGAGGAAGCACGAAGCCGAGAATCAGTCCGATGATCAGTGCGTAGTGCATCTAGAGCATCCACGCATGGATGAGCACCGCGAGAGACGCCATCGCAAGAACCACGCCTAAAAGTTTCTCAATCGTCTGCGGCCTAATCTTGCCCGCGAGTTTATTGCCAATGAACGAGCCACAGAAAAACGCACAGCCCATGGGGAGCGCGAGGCTCCACTCCAGACGACCAAGCTTCCAATGAGAAAGAGCAGCGGTGGAACTCGTGAAGACCATCATGAAGAGGGCCGTGGCCGTGGCACGACGAGCGGGCATGCGAAAAATTTTAATCATGACAGGTGTCTTGATGATCCCGCCGCCGATGCCAAACATCCCCGCAAGCACTCCGGCGAGCAGTCCAAAAAATCCAATCGCCGGTAAACCGGCGTGGTAGGTCACTTCGCCATTCGAGCGAGTGAAGACCGGAGGAATTTTATTAATGTGGTCTGCGAGACTCACGCGGGTGAGGTTGGGTTTTCCGTTGAGGATCCGCCATCCCATGAAAGCCACGAGCATGGCGAACAATGTCTCCATGGGCTTCACGGGAAGGAGAGTGGTGAGATAGGCGCCGAGGAGGGCGCCGATGATCGTCGGGATCTCAAGCGTCACCGCCGCGAAGTAGTCGATGTGCTTCCCGCGCACATTAAAGATCGGTGAGAGCACGGAAGATGGAATGAGACAGAAGGTGATCACCGCAATGGCGATCTTGAGAGGAATCCCAAAGACGAGGACGAGAATGGGCACCATGAACACACCACCACCCAGGCCCACGAGAGTACCGACGGTGCTGAGAAAGACGCCGATGGGAAGTGCGATGGCCCACTGGAGAGCGGTGAGAGTCATGGGTTGATTATGGAAGAGAGAGGGGAGAAAGAAAAGGGCGCCCGCGAGGAGCGCCCTAAAAAACTAGTACCGTGAGATTTGCTGAGCCGCTTTTTCCAGATTCAAGCGCCCACCAGAAACCGTCTTGCCTTTCAGATCGGCCAAGGGCTCGACCGTTGAGAGCATGATTTTCTTTAACTCCGCAGCTGCTTTCGCAGGCTGAGCTTTCGAGAGAGCTGTGAAGGCCGGTGAGGCCACACTGTGAAGGAAAGCCACGGCACCTGCGACGTGCGGAGTTGCCATCGACGTCCCCGTCAAGTTACGCGCTTGGTTTCCTGGAACTGTTGAGAACACATCCGTGCCCGGAGCGCCCAGGTCGACGTGAGTTTTACCCCAGCCCGCTTGGCGATAGATCTTGTCTTCTTTAGTCGTGTTCGTGACGGAGATGATGTAGTTCGATTCACAGCTGGTAGGCACGTCACCAGTGGCGTCGATGTCCCAGGCTTGGTTAGCCGTTGCCGCCGCCGAGAGAATACCGACCTGGCCCATGGCTTCGTAGATGTCGTTCCAGACTTTGTATTGAGCATCAGAGCATTTAGCCGCATCGACGCCGAAGCTCGAGTTGGTCGAGACGATGTTGGCGCCTTTCTTGCCGTTCGAGCTGAGCCACGCTTTCTTTTGTTCGAGCACGTAGTTGTACCCGCGCAGAACGATCGCCGTATCACCCGATGACGCAGCCACTGGCATGATTTTCACGTCCCAGTTCACTCCCGCGACGTGTTTGCCGTTGTTACCTTCTGCGCCGACGATGCCCGACACGTGCGTGCCGTGCATGCCCGCCGGAATCGCGCCGTTCGAGTTGTAGGCGTTCCAACCATTCACGTCATCGATGTAGCCGTTACCGTCGTTATCTTTGCCATCACCAGCGACTTCGCCAGCGTTGACCCAGATGTTCGACTTCAAATCTTCGTGATTGATGTCTGTGCCGTTATCAACAACCGCCACAACGATGTCATCGCCGTCCGTGTTGTTGCCACCGGTGCCGATGTCCCACGCAGCTTGCGCGCCAATTTTTTGCGGGCCCCACTGCTGTGACCAAGAAGCGTCATTCGGAGTCGCGCGAGAGCGTAATTGCATTTTGCTGTTTTCCATCACGCTCTCGGCGCCGAGTTTTTCTGCGGCCGCGAGGCTCGCCGTCACACTCTTGTTGCTGTCGGAGATGAGGTAGATGCCGAGCGAGGGCACCAGAGCTTCCTTCACGGTAAAGCCCGCGAGGTTGAGAGATTTTGAATTGAGGTTTGGCATCTTAACGATCACATCAGCGGCGTGCGCCACTGAAGAGAGTAGAAGTCCTGTGGCAAGGGCGTTGCGAATGATAGACAAGCGATCCTCCTTGATCGTCTCGAGACTGCATCCTGCAGAAGCGATATTCTTTTATTATCCCCGGCTATGAGATGTGAGAAACGGGGCAGTATGTGCCCTAGATTTCAGTCTTTTCATCTGCTTATGAAAGAAAATGTCAGCGAATTTGGTGACAGGTTTTTGACTCTAGCGGAAAAATTTGCCGGAAACGATTTCACTCGGAGTACGAGGAGCGAATTGAACGATTTTAGAGGTGAGCCAATTCAAAAATCCGGGGATCACTTCGCGCTTTTTTTGCGCGAGACCTTTGAGGCCTACGCGAGCAACGGAAGCCGCATCCATGGAGAAGATCTCTGCCAGCTTATCCAAATGGCTGATGTGCGCCTTGCTCATGAACTCCGTTTTGGTCGGACCTGGGCAGAGGGCCGTGACTGAGATGCCGTGGGCCTTCCATTCGTGATGAAGCGCTCGTGAGAATGAAAGCGTGTACGCCTTCGTTGCGGCGTAGACGGCAAATGTCGGGATCGCCTGAAACGCGGCCGTACTCGCCACATGCAATACGGCGGAGGGCCGTTGCTTGAGCAACGGAAAGAACTCGCCGGTAAGCTCCGTGAGTCCGCGCACGTTCAGATCAATCGTCGCAAGATTAGCGACAAGATTTTTCTTATCCAACTCACCCCACTGGCCAATACCAGCGTTGTTGATGAGGGCATCGACAGGGAATTTATTCTGCTCACACCACTCACGCACACGACGGGCCTCACCGGCCTTCGAGAGATCGGCGGCGAGTACATGACATTCAACTTTGTATTTGTTTTTTAAATGTTGAGCGAGAGCCTCGAGGCGAGTTTGGTTACGAGCAACCAGCAGAAGATTAGTTTTCTGCTCGGCGAGTTGAACTGCGAGGGCCTCGCCGATACCGGCACTGGCCCCCGTGACAACGGCCGCTTGAAACTTCATAGCCCGAGAGATTTCTTCGCTGCTCTACGCTCTCTCATCGCCGTGATGAAAGAAGCATGGGACCAGGTCAATTCATCCGCAGAGATATGGTAGCCGGTGTGGCGATCCCATTGCTCGGCCATGGCACCATCGTTGCGTGCGTGGAAACGTACGCGCTCGAGGTACTCGTCTCCGAGTTTCAAGTGACGGGCCTTACCGGTGCTTTTCGCCAAACGGTACTGGTACTCGGCCACAGCAAGTGTGGTGAGGATCCAAGGATTGCCGCCGTAGTAAGTGTCTTCCGGGTAGCGGCCTAACGCGGTGGCGCTGATGCCACGATTGTTCACAGGGTAGATGCGATTGAAAGATTCTTCCAAGAGTTTGATCGAGCGAGCAAGACGAGAATCAGTGATGCGGAAGTAGCCATTCTCACCGACGTGCAAGAACGCCAAGATGATACAGGTATCGAGGTTCGAGTGCTTGTAGTCGATGCCTTCGACGCGATCACGGGTGGTTACAAAATGATTGTTCGTGACGAAATTCTCCAAGCGGTTTTCGACCAACACTGCTTGCCAGGCATAGTGCTCGGCTGCTCCGTTGTCGTTGAACTTGCGCGCGAGTTTTGCACCTTCAAGCAAGGCCTGACGAGTGACCATCAGGGTGTAGAAGTGCATACCTTTGATCTCTTCCCACAGATCGAAGCCTGGCTCCGTCCAGTGATGAGCGACGTACTCAAGATCGCGCTTGATCAATGAGCGAGCTGGAAGTTCTGCGAAGTAGAGTGAACGCAAAGAGGCCGGAGTCGCGCCTTGTTTGATCAAGTGCTCGGCATGACGAACGAGATACAACGCACGCAAAGCAGGAGAGTCGTTTTGCGGACGGCCCCACGGACCGTTAAAGCTCGAACCATCCACATGGTACTTGGGCTCACCCAAATCCGTGAGTGTCGTTTGTTCTTGGATATAAAGTGAGAAGTCGATGTACTGCTGAATGTTTTTCGCATTCACGTTCGAGGGGGCTTGACGCTGATCGGTCATCACCACATCCATTACGAGAGCTGCATCACGCACCCAGTGGAAAAAATAATCCGGATCACGACGTTGCGGAGAAGCAATCACAGCTCCTGCACGGGTTCCTTCAGGTGAGAGATTGGCATTGAGCTTTTGCCATGAAGCTTTTTCCTGCTCAACGAGCCAGTTTTCTAGCGTGCGCGCATGAAGAGTTGTCGAGATGACGAGGAGGCAAAAAAGGAGTGTTTTCATGCCGCCATGCTATCCAGCAGAAGGGCTAAAAGGCAACCTCGGCGCGCTGCAAAATACTGGTTTTCGAGTAAGTGTTACCGTAAACTTCCCGCATGACTAAAATCACCGTATCCCCTGAAGATCAGTTGCGCGAAATCCGTCGCGGCGTCCACGAAATCCTCCCCGAAGAGGAGTTTCTCAAGAAATTGAAGAAGAGCTTCGAGACCCAGAAGCCTCTCAAGATAAAATTCGGGGCCGACCCCTCACGTCCGGACATCCACTTGGGTCACACGGTGGTGCTTCAGAAACTGCGCCTGTTGCAGGACTTTGGCCACGAGATCTACTTCCTCATCGGCGACTACACCGCTCAGATCGGCGATCCCTCTGGAAAAAATAAAACGCGTCCGATTTTGACTGAAGAAGATGTGCGCAAGAACGCGCAGACTTATAGCGAGCAGGTGGGCAAGGTTCTCGACATGACGAAAACCAAAGTGGTGTTCAACAGCGACTGGCTCGGTAAGTTCTCCGGCCTCGATCTGATTCAACTCATGGCCAAGACCACGGCCGGCGCGATTCTTCAGCGCGAAGATTTTTCAAAACGCTACGGAAGCTCGGAACCCATCTACCTCCATGAAATGGTTTACCCCGTTCTGCAGGGCTTCGACTCCGTTCATCTCAAGGCCGACCTTGAGCTTGGCGGCACAGACCAAACGTTCAACTTGATGATGGGCCGAACGTTGCAAAACGCCTACGAGCAAGCGTCTCAGTGTATTCTCACGATGCCTTTGATCGAAGGCACCGATGGTGTGAACAAGATGTCGAAGTCCATGGACAACTACATCTCGTTGACCGAGTCGGCGACGGATATGTTTGGCAAACTCATGTCTATTTCTGATGAGCTCATGAAGAAGTACTGGTTACTTCTTTCTCGTCGCCCCGCCGGCGAAGTGGACGCCATCATCGCTGGCCTGAAAGATGGCACGCGCCATCCGATGGTCACCAAAAAAGATCTCGCGGAGGAAATCACCGGTTATTACCACGGCGCTGATGCGGGGAAACTCGAGCGCGAAAAGTTCGAAGCGCGCTTTTCTAAGAAACAAGTTTTGGATGATGTGGAAGTGGTGGAACGTGCCGCCGGCACATTGGCGCTCTTGGATCTGATGCGGGAGTTGAAATTCGTGGAAAGTAATGGCGAAGGCCGTCGTCTCTTGAAACAGAACGCCGTCAAGATCGATGGCAAGGCCCACGCTGCCGAGACCTACGTGCTTTCTCCTGGGAGCGAAGTGATCCTTAAGGTCGGCAAGCTTCGTCTCGTTAAACTGAAGGCCATCTAACATGTCACGCCCTCTTCCACCGGCGGAGATTCGTACCGAGCGGATGATCTTGCGCAAGCACCGAATGGAAGACGCGGCGATGATGTTCCGTGAGATCGATGCTGACCGTGAGCGTTTGCGTCCGTGGCTGCCGTGGGTTGACCACACCAAAGTTCCTGAAGACTCAAAACGCAATCTAGAGACGTGTATTTCCTCCTGGGACTCGGGTGATCAATTTGATTACGGCTTCTACACTCACGCGGGAGAATTCCTGGGACGTGGGGGATTGCACGCACTTAATTGGGCCATCCCTAAGGGTGAGTTTGGTTATTTCACAGTCTCGCGCGGGGAGGGCAAAGGTTACGTCACCGAAGCTCTCGCTGCCCTTGAGAAAGAATTTTTTGCCCTGGGCTTTGAGCGCCTCGAAGTTCGCTGTGATCCGCTCAATGTTCGCTCTGCGAATGTGCCCCGTCGATTAGGCTATCGCCTCGAAGCGGTGCTCGCTCGCGAAGCACGGCAGAATGGAAAACTGCGCGACACCATGATCTGGGCGAAACTCAAACATGATGCCCGCAAAAATATTCCCAAGCGCCCAAGCTTCATTGGGCATTGGACGGAGCACATCGAAGTCGATAACTCCACGTATCCCAACAGCCAAGAATTGTTAGGGCACGGTGTACGTTTAGGTCATAAGCTCGGATTGAAAGCCATCGGCATTCATTATGAAATGCTCGCGCCGGGTCGCAGAACTTCCTGGCCCCATGCCGAGAGCGCAGAAGAAGAATTTGCCTTTGTGCTCGAAGGCACTCCTGATGTGTGGATCGATGGAGTGGTTCATCGACTTGTTCCCGGTGACTTTGTGGCATTTCCAGCGGGAACGGGAATTGCTCATACATTTCTGAACAACACTCTTCACATGTGTCGCCTGTTAGTGGGCGGAGAGAGTAACAAGAAAGAAAACAAGATTCACTATCCGCTGCACCCCGCGCGCAGGGAAGAATGCCGCCGCGACGGTTGGGCCTGGGATGAAGTTCCCACGCGCGAACTGGGTTCTCATGATGGACTGACCGATGAGCAGCGGAAAAAATCTCAGCCGTAATCAGCCTCTTTCACCGCTTGTATCAGTTTGAGTCCGGCCTGGGTTTCACGCAAGCTCGGGCGATAAACTAAGCAGTGCTTATCAACCACCGCATAATCACCTACGGGATTGAGACGAGTTCCGGCCAAGGCACGGGCCACGCGTTCAGGGAGTAGAGCAATGCCTTCACCGGCCATCGCCAAATGGGCAGCGACTTCCAGTGAGTCTGTTTCAATCAACTCATCAGGGAAGTCTTTCAACTTCATCTGCAACTCTTGGCTCTGGAAAATGCCCGGGTGAAGAATCAGCCTTTCTTTGCATTTACCCTTAATGGAGTAAGGGCGAACCTGGTCTTTGTAGAGTTCTTTAATAACGAGGTCATTGTGAGGAACGGGATTCACGACGAGGCCGGCGTCGATGCGCTTAGAAATAATATCTTCGGCAATATGTCGAGAAGGTCCATGCTGGAGCGTGAGACGCACCAGCGGTGCGAGGGAATGGAGTTTGCGATATAGCGGCGGCAGGGCAAACAACGCCACCGAGGCGTGAATGCCAAAACGGAAACGTGCTCGGAGCTCCTTATCATCTGACTCCACGGCCTGCATGAAATCCTGCCACGACTGACGGAGAGGAAGAGCGTGGCTCTTAAGTTTTTCACCAAAGGTGGTGAGTTCCATCCCCTGGCGCCCACGACGAAAGAGCGGCTGGCCGAGATCGCGCTCCATTTTTTTAAGCCAGTGACTCAAAGCGGGTTGGCTGATTCCCAGGCGTTCGGCCGCGCGAGTCATGTGATTCCGCTCTGCGAGCTCGAGAAACCATTTTAAATCCTCAGACCCAATCATAAATATTCCTTATTAGATCAATGCGTATCATTCATTTTATCTATTTTGTCAGGACAGGCAGTATCTCGTCAACAGGTCAGCGACCTAACCCTCAAGGAGCCCATAATGAAAACTTTCGCTTTTGCGTTTTTGACCCTCGCCACAGTCTCCGCTTTTGCCCAAACCGAACTCTCACGGGAGGTCTCTCGGAACACCACAGAAATCGTGGTGAAGGTCGATGCAAGTTCAGTTCGTTGCTCGAGCCTCGGCTACTCTCGCCCAGAGTTGAAAGTTGATGTGCCGGCGTTAGATTGGGCAGCGACGTTTAACCACCGGACTTTTGGCGAAGGCCAGCCGTGCATGACTTCTATCGAATGCAAATCTCGTCAAGAGGCGCAGGAGTTCGTGGCGCTAGGCACTGGCGACATCAGCGCACCTCTGCTCGTGGTGCATACGGAGAAAGCCTGGATCAACGAAGCCGAAGGGACCTGCTCACGGTGGTTGCAAGAAGATCTCGAGATGACTCTCAACGGAGTGGTGTTCCGTCACCAACGCACAGGCAACCTCGGCGAGACAACGGCGCAAGCTTGCAAGGCACTTTTCAACTAGTCTTCAGGGGCTGCGCTCGACAGGGATAACTTCTGAGCGTGGCCCCAGCTTCATGCCAAACTTCTTGATCCCCTTCGTGGGTATATCGAAGAGCAAGTGAGTTTTTGTCGGGGAGTCCGGCACCAGTTGAAATTCCTCATCCATCATGAAGCGGTCGATCAGCGTGAGTTCATACAATTTCTGTTTCTGCTCGATCCCTGCCATGGTCTCGGCGATGGCGATACTTTCCTTCACAATTTTCTTTTTCTCGCGGGGATAAAATTCGAGGTCTCCCCAGAGAAGCGAGAAATCTTTTGCCAGCAGCTTGAAGGGTTTCTTTGTGGTGTTGTGAAGCATCAGATGGAGCTTCAGCATGCCCTCGAGTTCTTCCATCCGGTAGTAGTAGATAACCCCGTCACGCTTCTCCACATGCATGAAGCCGCCACCGGTGCCCACCCAATCGTGCTTGGTGCGATAGCGCGGTTCATTGCTGGCACAAGAGACGAGTAAAACCAGCAACCAGATGTAGCGCATTAGTAACCTGCTCCGGCCTTACCTGTGGTGACGAGTTGCACACCGGAGCTTGTCCCAAGTCGGGTCGCGCCGGCCTTGATCATGGCTTCGGCGGTGGCGGCATCACGAACTCCGCCGCTGGCCTTCACTCCTAGGTTTTCTCCCACGGTCTTGCGCATAAGGAGAACGTCTTCCACCGTTGCTCCGCTTGTCGAGAAGCCCGTGGAGGTTTTCACAAAATCAGCACCCGCTGACCAAGAAGCCTGGCAGGCCTTTATTTTTTCTTCCTCATTTAAGAGGCAGGTCTCAAGGATGACTTTAAGGATTGCCCCTGATTTGTGGCAAACCTCGGCGAGCATTTGAATATCCTTTTCTACGATATCCCACTCACCGTTTTTGGCAGCTGCGATGTTCATCACCATGTCGATCTCTTGCGCGCCATGTTCGAGGGCCCACTTGGTTTCCGCGACTTTTGTGCCGGTCGGAGTGCAACCCAAAGGAAAACCGACGACAGTGCAGACCTTCACGCGGGAGCCTTTCAATTCCTTAGTGGCCTGGGGCACATAGAAAGGATTGATGCAGACACTGGCGAAATTGTGCGTGCGGGCCTCATCGCAAAGTTTGCGAATTTGCGTACGTGTGGCATCGGGCTTGAGAAGGGTGTGATCGATATACGATGCAAAATCCATGACTAACCTTTGCGTGGATCGGTGGATTGAACAATGGCACGATGAGCATGGCGCGCCAGAAACGCGTCTACGGCCGCGCTGTCAGCGAGCGGATGAATCTCGCGAAATTTCAGCCAGTCTAAGCCTGCGTAAAGCGTGAGCGTGACCTGATTCCATTCGCCGGCCTCCGGTGTGGCCATCCAGGCCGAGAGCCAATTCAACACAGAGACGATGCGATCATTGAGTCGTTGTGGGTACATAGCGCTCTGATCGAAGTTGGACTTCTTCATTAAGAAGAGGCCCACGCCTGCGTCGATCATGCGCTCCACCGCCGTCATGCGATTCTCTTGGTCCAGCGTGAGTTGCGGCCAGTTATGTTTGCGACCTAAGTGCTGAAGAATGATCCGGGAGTCCCACACCGGCTTCCCATCATCTATAAGACAAGGGATCTGGTTGGTGGGATTGAGCCGATGCAGCTCAGCTGCACCCGGGGCCTCATATATATTGATGACCTTGAACTCGAAGGGAATGTTTTCCATGGCCATGCGAAGGCGGCGAACAAAAGGCGAGGGCATGGAGCCGACAAGTATATAAGACATAGAACCTCCCAAATGTGCCTTAAGTGTACGGCCCCAAACCACAGTGTCTATCGTTTTGACAGTTTTCCCACTCCTAAACCCCCGAAACCCCTCGTTAAGTTTTGGCACGATATTTGGATATAAGACTGCAAACATGGTCACTGTCCGGGGAGGACAATATGAAGAACACTTTCAAATTCGTACTTTTAGCTTCACTCGTCGTTTTCGCTGCTGCTTGCGGCAAGAAAAATGAATCCGGTGGTGGCAACAGTTACGGAAACCTTGTGTCGAACAATTCGCAGCTCACGAGCTCATCACTCGATGCGGTTGGAAAATTTAACCAGTGGTACAAATCGAACACCGAAGGTGGCTCTCCAGGAGTGGTCGGCAACTACGGTCTGGATTATCAAAGCTCGAGCGCAACAGTGGATGGCAACTGTGAGGAAAGAGAACTCTTTGGCTTCTTGCCTTACTGGTACTGCTCGGGTTCAGGTTCGAACAACAATAACGGCGGACAGTTTGATTGCCGCGTGACTTTGAGCTTCAGCAACCAGAGCTTGAAAGTAAACAACCCGACCTTGAAGAAAATTTACGAAGGTAAGATGGGAACTTTGGTGAACGCGACTCAAGTCGGTTCTTTGATCACCTTGCAGTTCCAGAAATCGAACGGTTTCGTGGTGAGCTACAAGATCGACACGAACTACCACTCATCTTTCCAGCCGGTAGAGATGACCGATTCGGAAACTGGTTCGGTTGACCGCTTGGTCTACTACACCATGAACTCGAGCTTGATCACGAACCTGCCCATCTGCGACTAAATCTAGCCTGACATCTCAAAAGGGCCCCTTCCGGGGCCCTTTTGCATTCCGACCATCCCACTCCAGCAATAATTGTCCAATCCGTTTTCCTTGGTCCCGGCGGCGCTTGC
The DNA here is from genome assembly GCA_027486525.1 of Pseudomonadota bacterium. Taxonomy (GTDB): domain Bacteria; phylum Bdellovibrionota; class Bacteriovoracia; order Bacteriovoracales; family Bacteriovoracaceae; genus UBA6144. Next base: position 5,286 of record JAIXOY010000060.1, on the reverse strand, counting down.
GGTTATCCTGAAATTACTTTTTTCAGGAGAAACTCATGGGTAAGTATCACGCCGACATCCGCGACATTCAGTTCAACCTTTTTGATGTGCTGAACATCAAGCGCCTGCCACAGTTCGGGCTCGAAGAAGCTGACTACAAAGGCATCCTCGATGAGTACAGCAAGTTCGTGGAGAACGAAATTTTTCCATCCCGCGAACCCTCGGACGTCCATGGCGTGAAGATGGTGGATGGAAACGTGAAAGTTGCTCCGGAGCTTCATTCGGTACAAAAGGGTTTCCACGAGAACGGTTGGTTCGCCCTCGGCTTTCCCGCCGACATCGGTGGCACCCCAGTCCCAGAAGCGCTCTACACCGCGTGCATGTCACTGGCCACTGGGGCCAACTGCGCGTGGATGATGTACCCGGGTCTGAGTCGTGCGGCCATGAACGTGATTCGTCTCAAGGGCACGGACTTCATGAAGACTCACATCATGAGCAAGATGGTGACGGGCGAGTGGGGCGGCACCATGTGTCTCACAGAAGCGGGTGCCGGTTCAGACGTGGGCGCTCTTAAAACAACAGCAAAACCATTGAGCGGCGGAAAGTACGCCATCAAAGGCGCCAAGATTTTTATTTCATCTGGCGAAAGTGACCTCTACAGCAACAACATCCATCTCGTCCTCGCGCGTACTCCGGGCGGCGGCGAAGGCACGAAAGGCATTTCACTATTCGTTGTTCCTCGTTTCAAGATCAACGACGACGGATCGATGGGTGCCACCAACCATGTGCAGTGCTCGAAGGTCGAACACAAGATGGGCATTCACGCATCAGCAACCTGTGAGTTGCAGTTCGGACAAACCGGCGAGACAGAAGGCTGGATGATCGGTGATGAGTTTGAAGGCATGTCGACGATGTTCATCATGATGAACGAAGCACGTTTGTATTGTGGCATTCAGGGCGAAAGCCAGGGCAACTTGGCCTATCACATGGCAGACAAGTACGTGCGCGAGCGCGTCCAGTTTGGCAAAGAACTCATCCTTCACCCCGACATCCGGCGCAATCTTTTGCGCATGCGTGCCATGGGCCGCGGGATGCGCGCACTCTGCATGTACACCGCTGATCTCTTCGACAAAGTTCATGAGACCGGTGACTACAAGTACGAAGGTCTGATTGGGTTGCTCACCCCGATCTGCAAAGCTTACTGTTCTGAACAAGGCTTTCAAGTGGCAGTTGAATCTTTGCAAGCTCACGGTGGCTACGGTTACTGCACTGAGTACGGTGTTGAGCAGTTCGTACGTGATACAAAAATCGCGACGATCTATGAAGGTACGAACGGCATTCAGGCCATCGACTTCGTGATGAGAAAAATTTTGAAAGACGGTGGTAAGTCCATCACCGCGCTGTCGGCTGAGATCATTACGACAGTGGGTAAGCTGGATGACGCTACCTTCAAAAAAGAAAAAGAGCTTTTCGGTAAAGTTCTCATGAGTGCGCAATCGACCATGCAGTATCTTTCAGGGCTGGCACAAAAGAACCAATTCAGTCTGGTGCTTCAGCACTGCACCGATTTTTTACAATTTGCTTCGCAGATGGTGGTCGCGTGGCGCCTGATGGAATCCGCTGAAATTGCTCAGCAGAAATTGGCGACCGCAAGCGGTGAGGAGAAGAAGTACCTCGAATCAAAAATGGTCGACTTTAAAATCTACTGCTCGCACTACCTCGTCCATAATTTGTCGATCGCAAAGACCATCACTGATTTGAGTGATGACGTGTCAGCGTTGGAGCTGTAAACTCTAAGTAATTTTAAGTTTAAAGGTTTCAAGTGTTTAAAGAAAAAGTCTTTGGGTTGGCCCGAGAATTCTCGGCGCAAACCCATGGCTCCAGCGACTATGACAAGGATGCTCTCTTTGTCATGGGCGAGAACGACCATGAGTTTGTTCCCTGGAGTTACATTCAGAAGCACGCCGCGGAGATTAGCTCTTTTAATCATCTAAAGAGCGAAGGCTTCGTTTACAGCGCTTACGAGTTCTTGGAGCTGCACAGCTTCGACGAGTGGTATCAAAAGCAGTTCTCGAAACGCCTCACCAGCAAGTCCATGAAGACCATCGGGATTTTACACCGGCCAGATCAGAAAGCGATTTTTGATACGGTGGAAGTCGTTCACAGAACACACCAGATTCTGAAAGAACACAAAGTCCTGATCAACGGCAAGAACCTTCCGGTGCAGCTGGGGGAGTGGTACGCGAAGATTATTTTTGGTCTTCATCAGGTCAAGAGTTCCAGCCAGCGGGGCTTCGATTTCAAAACGGAGCTCGGCAAGCTCGTCGAAGTGAAGGTGGATTTCCACGATGCCACCAGCCCCAAGGGCGTGAAGATCAAAAAGAGCCTCGCGGAACTTTCTGACTACGTGATCATCATGTACGTGGCGAAGAACTTCACCATCCGAGACGTGCTTTTTCTCGACAGCGAGTTCGTACTTCGGAAGTTTGATACCAAAGGTCACACCATATTCTTGAAAGACCAAGACGTGCAGAACTACTTCTTCAGTCGTTCCGACAAGCACTACGACAAGGTCGTCAACAAGTCGGCGTTATTGCGGTTTGCGAGTCCGCAACTCGCCATGAAACTCGAAGACAAACTCTAAGCTTTCATTGACAAGCGCGCCGCATGGGCCGGACCATGCACTCCTTATTATTCAAGGAGTTCTCATGCGCTTGTTCGTCCTCATGTTGTTGCTCGTTTCTTCAGCGTTCGCTGCTGATCGCACCGGTCAATTCGGTGTCGGTGGTAGCCTCGGCTGGAACTCACCTGTTTTTGGTCACCCGTTCAATGATGCTGCGGACTCTCAATTCAATTGGGGCGTTCACGGTCGCTACCACTTCAATCCAAACTGGGGTGTCGAGCTCGGTCACTCACGTCACGAGTTTGATGACGTTCCTTCTGCGCTCGAGACAACGGGCCTCACAGCGTTGTACCGCTTTAACGGTGCAGCTCGCTTCAGCACTCTCGCTGGTTTGGGTCTCGCCCATGCTGATTTCAACGACACACAAGACTGGCGTTCAGTGTACAAGGCCCTCGGTGGTGCGGAGTACGATATCATGGAAAACCTCGTGGTCAGCGCGATCGCTGATTACCAGTATGTTGATGGTCGCTTCGGCGGCGGTGGCGAATACGCAACGGGTAGCAATCCTGCTCACGTTGTTTCGGCGCGCGCAGCTTTGACTTGGTACTTCGGTGGCAAGAAAGCTGCTCCGGCTCCCGTCGCAGCTCCTGCTAAAACAACTCCAGTGGCTGCTCCAGTTGCAGAAGACAAAGACAGCGATGGCGACGGCGTGCTCGATAGCCAAGACAAGTGCCCCGGCACAGCTGCTGGTGTGACGGTGAATGCGTACGGTTGCGCAAAAGAAGAAAAAGCCGAAATCAAAATCAACGTGGAATTCGCCTCTGGCAAAACCACCATTGATAGCACGTACCGCTCACAGCTCTCGGAGCTTGCCGACTTCCTCAAGAGTCACGCTGCGACAACGGCCGTCATTGAAGGTCACACGGACAACACTGGTTCAGCAGCACTGAACAAGCGCCTGTCTCAACAGCGCGCGGAAGCGGTGAAAGATTACCTCATCAAAGAATTTGGCATTGAGTCTCGTCGCTTGAGTGCGACAGGTTTCGGTCCAGAGAAGCCGATTGGGAACAATGCGACTCTCGAAGGTCGCCAGCACAACCGTCGTGTTGTGGCGGTTGTTACAGAATAGTTTTAAAAGTAAGGCTCGCTTCGGCGGGCCTTTTTTGTTTACATGCTCCGAGTTAATGCTTTGAAACGCGTTAGTAATTAAGTTCCTACCGCAATTTTATCTAAAGTTGCAAAACGCTCAGTTTTTTTTTATCAGGTTTATCCCTCATTATAGCCATATTCCAATTGTCATACTTTCAAAGGAGTTGAAATGTATTTGCCTGCCGTTGTGGCGTTACTCATGAGTCTTCCAGCTGGGGCGATGATTCGTCCTTGTGAGGGTTCAGACAGGGAGCTTTCGCCCTAATCCGGATCAATCACAGGGCGGCTTTGTCGCCGCAACCGCCGTAGTCTCAACGGAATCATATCTAGGGCCGGAAGCCCAGGTTTGCGATTCGGCTCAGCTCATCGGCGCCGTGAAAATTCTCGATCGCGCCATCATCAGCGGTCGCGCTCAGCTCAAAGGGGATGTGGTTGTTTCCGGAAGCGCGCAAGTTTCTGGCGACGCCAATCTGTGGAATGACCTCGGGGGTGAGTTGCTCGTAACGGACGACGCAAAAGTTTTTGGTCAAACACTTCTCCATGGTGCGGTCATGGTGACCGGGACCAGTGAGATCTTCGGTGCCGCTAGCTTGTATGATTTCGTGCAGGTCCACGGCTACAGCCGCGTGTGCTCACGCTCTGTTCTAACCGACGATCTCATCCTCACCGACGATTCAACCTACTGCCCAGCGAAGCGAGGCCTCTAATGAAATTTCTTCTTCTTGCTCTTTTCTCATTGCCCGCATTCGCCCAGATGAACTGTGCCGGAGCTCCGGGGGCGATCCACACGAATCCCGACTCGAATCTTGGCGGCTTCGTCGCCACCACGGCCTACGTCGCACCGACGGTTTTTTTGGCGTCGGGCTCGGAGGTTTGCCAGACGGCGAAAGTTCTCGGGAGTGTGAACATCAATGGTGTTTCGCGCATTCTCAATGCCGCTCAAATTGAAAGCGGTGCCGGTAACACGGTCTACATCGAAGACGCGATCGTACGTGGAAACGCTTTCGTAGGCTTTGGAACCATCAGCGTGCGCTGGGGCGCCCAGGTGCGCGACTTCGCTCGGGTGACGGGCAACACCTACATCGCCGGCACCACCGCTGGTGATACCGTCGGACCCATCATCGAAGGGAACGCCTTGGTGAGTGGTGCGAACGTTCTCAATCGCGCGCGCATCAGTGAAGATGCCGTGATCACCGGTGGACAGGTCCGTGACTTCGCTAAGATCTACGGCTCGGCTCACCTCGCGGATTACGTACAGGTCTACGGCAACGCGGAAGTCTACGACCGGGCGCGGGTTTCTAACGGCGCTCAGATTTATGGCTTCGGTAAAGTTCACGGTGAAGCGCAGGTCTACGATTCGGCGAAGGTCTACGGTAACGGTGAGGTCATGGACTTCGCCACCATCAACTACGACACGGTCGTGCGCGACAACGCTAAAGTGTACGGCTCAGCGGTTGTGGTTGTGTCATCACAAGGCAATGGTGAGCGCGGTGTCTTCAACGACGCTCGTGTGCACGGCAATGCCAGGGTCTTTA
>JAIXOY010000275.1 GCA_027486525.1 Pseudomonadota bacterium | reverse complement strand
TGATTCAGCATCTTCTGAGTATCCCGTCGCAATCCTTCATGGATCGCTACAAGATCGAGTCAAAAGATCTCTCTGTGGACGAGGTCCTGGTGAAGATTGCCACGCTTCGCGGCTGCTTGAAGCAGAAGGGACAGCCGGACTTAGATCGCGTGTACAAGATCATCTTGTCGGAGTTCCGTGAAGGACTTCTGGGCAGAACGAGCTTTGGCGTTCCACCCGTCAAGATCTAGAGCAACGTCGTCAAGTTCGTGTAGATATCAAAGACACCTTCATCGCTTTCAGACATCTTCGTCGAGTGTCGCACGCCAATGTTCAACGGAATGAGGCGGAAGAACTTCGATTCAAATTCTACTTCCAATCCATAGCTATTGAGCGTGGTCTGCTGAAAGCTCGATTCCAATGCCGTCGTATCGAAGAACGCGTTCGAGAAAATTCGACGGATGTAAACCAAGCCGCCCACCGCTAAGTCCGGATAGGCGAGAGGGAAAACGTAGTTAGCCGAGGCTTTGCGGTACTCGGGAATACTCTCATAGGCATAGCCACGAGAGAACACGTAGCCCGTCGGTGACGCATTGGCGGGAGCAAAGCGGTAGGCCGCGCCGTCCGCTTTTTGTACTTCCTGATCAAACGTCAGTCGCACACCGTTGTTACTCCAGATCCCAGGAGTGTTCACATGGGCATGATGGAAGAAGCGATACGACGACGCTGACTCACTGTCCCGCAGATCGGCCGCGTTGTCATAGCGGGCATGATAGCTCAGCTCCCACGGGGTGATGATAGAGCGCGCGACGGGATCTTTCGCGATCTTCGTAGAAAACTCCGCGGAAGTCTGGTGGAAGTTTACACCGGCCGCCCCAAGATTATTGTCGTCGAGTTGATAGTGAGCGGTGTCGATGTAGCTCGCACTGAGGGCCAGGGCGTTCTCAAAAGTGTAGAGGTCCCAGCGCTTGATATGAGGAAGCGTCATCGTGAGACCGACTTCTTTTTCTTTCCAGTTGAGCTTTCGGTCTGAGTCGTAGGGCTCAACCGAGCGCTCGCGGATGCCACCGTTGAGGCTGAACACGGGATAGTAGCGTTTGTAGTCGATGGCAAAGGATTGGTAGTTCGCATTCTCGGCAGCACTTACGCCCAGCGATGCCCGCAGACCCATGGTGCGAAGGTAGTTGTCACTGGCCGCACTGAGGTCAAAGCCGTTGCCGGAGATAAACGTCCAGCTGTGCGGCACGAACAGCCGACGATCAAGATCCCCGTGGCTTCGACGTTTGTATTGATCTTTATTCTTTGTGAAGAGCGAACTCTGCTCAGCGAAATCTTGGAGCGCGAACTTGTTGAGATTGTCAGAGGCACTATCGCCTAAGTAGTTAAAGGCCACCAGCGACTCAGAGGGGAGTGGCCTGCAGTCTTGCACGGCGACTTTTTCGATGCGGGACCCGTACGTGTCCTGCTGGCTAAAGTAGAGATGCGTGCCATCAGAGGCCGGCGAAGCTGCGGTAAGCTTAGCTTGCGTACACTGGGCGACAGCACCAAGTGGGTCGAGCTTGAAGATGTCCACATGGCCTTTGAATTGTGCCTCGAAGAAGACGTTTTCATGTTGATCCACGTTGAGCGCATAGATGTTATTGCGTGATGCCGGCATCAGTACTTTAGAATGTTGACCATCAAGGTGGATGCGATTGATGGATTTGTGTCCCGTCATGTCGGCCACGATGGCGATGGCTTCATTCTCATTCAGAGGAAAGACTTCGGCGACACGATGGTCTTTCACATGCAACTTCCTGAGCACCTTCCCTTGAAGATCAAGCTCGGCGAGGTTCCATTGCTGGGCCTGGGTAAATTCAACCGCTAAGATCCGCTTGCCGTCTCTGGTCAAGCGCGGAGAGTAGTAACGCTGTCCATGCGTGATTTGTGTCTTACCGCCAGACTTGAGGTCGATCAACATCAAGTCTGAGGTGCCGCGATAGCTGTAGCGAGAGTCGGGCAGAAACTGCGCATAGACCGCTCTGTCCTGGGCCACACTGAGCTGAGCGAGCTCTTTCGTAAACGATAGATCGGTGACTTTTTTCTTATCTTTGTAAAGTGCCCAATAGGAATTGAGATCCTTGTGGAGATAGTAGAGTGACCCGTTCGCGATGCTAGGGTAGACATGCTCCCGATAATCCACCGGGGTGAGGGATGGTTCTCGATCGGCTTCCCACTGCTTCCTGAGGTCTCTCATGGTCTCGTTGTAGAAATCAAAGAAGCTCTCGCCGGAGAACTTGCGGAATGCGGAGTAGAAGCGGAACGGGTGAGGAAACACGGCCACATCACGAGTGACCTTCTTCCAGAAGTCCTCGCCAAACTTGTTGGTGGCCGCCGAGATCAAGACGTATCCGTACATATAGTGGCTGGCGTTGACCGTGTTATAGGTGCCGTTCACAAATTCATCGTACGTAGGAATGTCATCGCCGAGCACTTGGGCTTTCAGGCGCCCTAAGAAAAGCGGTGAGCGTCCGCGACCGGCATCGGTGTATTTGGTTTCTGCCCAGACCGCGTCACCTTCGAAGTACCACGGCTGCAACCCCAAAAAAAGGCCCACAAAAGTTCCCGTGTCACCGAACGCGTACCCGAGCCATTTCACCGTGCTGCGCTTGAAGTGATCGAACTGCATGACGTGGCGGTATTCGTGAATCGCGAGGGTTTGATACCACTCACTGGCCCCGACAAATGTGCTAAAGGTTGATGAAGCGAACCATTCACTCCGGCGAGGAGCAAGGGTCACAAAGCCGTTGGGCTCTGCCATTTCTGGGCGAACCACCAGGGTGAACTGCTTGGGCGTCTGGATCTCATAGGTCAATCCCACATGCTGAGAATAGTGCTCAACCAAGTTGGCGATGTAGACGGACTCGGCTCGCATGGTGTGGGGGTAGATGACTTTAACGAAATCATTTTCAATGCTTTCCCATGAGACTTCGGAAGAGCTTTGATCGAGGGCCAGGCGTTCAAGGATTTGCGCCGTAGAATTGAGAGAAAGAAGTAATCCCAAGCTAACGAACAAAGCTTTCATGCAGACCCCAAGTGAGTAATTAGGGCCAAATGTTCCCATGGGAGGGAAAAAGAGTCACATCTTTCGTTCGTTTGCTGCGGCGCTCGAAAAGAGGAGATCGCCGCTAGAGATTAAAAACGAAATCTCTAATTTGCTGGACGGCTTTTTGGAATAGTTTTTTAGAGTTAGGTAGATCTAACTCCGCGGTGGCCAGCACGATGGTAAGAGGATTGAGGGTGCGATCAAAAAGATCCGACTGGCTGATGTTAAGAACCGGGCCGTATTTGTCTTCTGTGATTTGGTGCTGCAGTCCGATGTAAAATAGCCTTGATCCTTTCTGCTGAGGGATCAGAACTAGGCGGTTGTACATCATGACACCGTCGCGGGTGTAGTTGATCAGATCCTGAGAAAGAGCTTCTTTTTTCGCCATGGCCCGGCGGATGTTTTCTACGGTCTGTGGGTCTGTCAGCGGTCCTTGGAGAAAGCGACAATTCTTGCCAACCACCTCGCGAGGGCTGAGGCCCGTGAGTTCCGTGAAGGCGTTGTTAACGTAGATCAGAGGTCGATCAGGCAGAGAGGTATCCACAATCGTGATCGGTTGAAGAAAACCATCCCCGGTCTTCATAATGACATCTATTATATCCATGTCTCATTTTCTCATGGAATCTGCCGGAGGCAGAGTGTAGATTTCTGGGATGAAAATCTGGATTGATGCCGACGCATGTCCCAAAATTATTAAAGAAGTTTTATACAAAGCCGCCACTCGCCTGCAACTCAAGGTGTGTCTTGTCGCCAATTCGTCCATGTTTGTACCACCTGGACCTCTTTTCAGTTTGATACGTGTTGAGAAAGGCGCTGATGTGGCCGATCAATATATTGTTGAGCATGTAGAGGAGAACGACTTAGTTATAACCGCGGATATTCCTTTGGCTGATCTTGTTGTGCAAAAAAAAGGCATCGCGATTAATGTGCGCGGTGAGCTTTATACAGAAGAGAATATTCGCGAGCGGCTGTCCGTGCGGGATTTTATGAAAGAACTTCGGGACAGTGGTCTTGATACCGGCGGCCCGGCCAGTTTTGGACCAAAAGACAAAGAGAACTTCACCAACTCCCTCAATCGAATCCTGACCAAGCTAGTGAAGTAGCAAAAGTTTCCAAGCCGCTAATATCTTACCAACATACGACTAGTAGAGTCGCTTGATCTCCACATCTTCTGTGTAGCATAGGTGTATCTTTCATATAAAATTCTACATGATCCATGAAGGCTATTCATGACTATCGACTCACAAGGAGTGTGTTATGGCCTCTTCCCGTTTGTTTTTTCTCTCTTTCCTTTTCCTCTTTCAAGCATGCAATGGTTCCGGAAACAGCTCTTCGCAAGAGAATCTTTGCGTGACGAGTTCAAAAATCATCATTGGATCCAACGACTGGATTGATCATGGGCAAACCGGCGATGATCCGCAGAATGCCAATGAAAGAACAGTCGCCCTGGTAAAGATCCCTGCGCTCATGGCGAACTGCACGGGATTTTTGATCAATGAAGATACCTTGATGACCAACAATCATTGCATCGGCTCTGTTGGCCAGGCGGTTAATGTGAAGGCCGTATTTCGCGATGACAATGACGTGAAGACGACCTACGCCTGTGACCAGTTCATCACGACGAATTCCCAGTACGACTTCACTTTAGTGAAATGCTCGGGGGTGCCTGGTCAGAAATTCGGTTGGGTCGGGCTCTCAGAGCAGAAGGCCGTGGCAAGTGAACGCATCTATGTTGTCCAAGAAAATTGCGACTACATTCAAGACCCTCGTTGCGTCATCAACAAGTACGTGGCCTTCGGTGAAGTCTTGGCTTCACAGGCGGCACGGTTATTCCATGATGCGGATACGTTAGGTGGTTCGTCCGGAAGTCCGGTCTTTTCAGAAGAGACTCATCAAGTCGTGGCGCTTCACCACGCCGGTGGTTCGAATCGGAACGAAGGCATTCCCATGTATCAGATCAAAGAACTGATCGCAGCCACCACGAAAGTTCAGACCTATGAAATTGGAACCTCTGGGGGCTACAGTGCCGGTGCTGTCGATTGTGATAGTCGCACCATGGCTTCCAAAACGGAGTAGAGCACTTCGTTGTCACGGGCCGCTTCTTTTCCATGGGCCTTGATGGATTCCGGCAAAGCTTTTTTTCCGGTGTAGGATGCGAGAGCGTCTCCGATCACATGATCTTGCAGCGTTTGCGGGCGGTAGTCACGAGACACAACCCACAGGAAGTCAGGGTGAAAGATACTGTGCCATTCGCCGCCGATGATGTTGCCATCTTTGTCGAGTTCGAGGTCATAGCTGTAAGTGGTTTTATCGGTGACATCGGTTTCTGGCCCGTTGCTTTGGCCGTTGGCCGGTATGCCAATCATGTACGTGAGCTCCATGCTAATGCCCAAGATGTGGGTTGCTTGAGGTGAGCGGAATTTGGCATACGGGTCATTGCGGTAATCCTTCCGCGCGACGAGTGCGTGCAGGAGGTTGTCGCTTTGGTTGCGAGTGCCAGGCCTGAAGTAGCTATAGCGATAAGACATCACCGCGCGGTTCCACACTTCACGGCCAGCAAAGGAGTCCATGATGAAGGCTTCTTTACGCAGACCCATGAGATTGACGACGGCGAGATGAAAGCTTCCGGGGTTGGTGTCGAGACAGTTAAGCGTGGGTCGAAGGCCTGAGCGCATGACGTTCTCGCAGCGTGCGCCCATGACGGAACTCGCGCCACCACTCGTCGCCCAGGCATAGGAAACGAGCGCCTTGATATCGGCCGGGTAGAACGGGATGTCGTGCTGTTGATCAAAAGACTTGAGGGTAACTGTTTTAGTGGGGCGCGGAGAGTTAATGCTGGCCGGCGAGGTTCCGTGGCAGATCCCAATCCATGTGGGGATCTCTCCGTAGGCATCGAGATAGCGCTGGCCCTTGCTCCACTGCTCGTTGGTTATGGAAAAGTCCATGTTGCCAATGAGGTACTCGTACTTCTCGATGGGAGATAAGAGATCGACCTGGGCTCGGGCGATCATGAGAAGAGGCGGCACTGCTTGGTACTCATTGAACAAATCGGGCCAGAGGTCACTGCGCTGAAAAAACGGGTCGAGGTATCTGTAGGCCACTCCGGCCTTGAAAGCCGGCCACGCATGATAGGACCAAGCGGGAGTCAGGGCCTTTCCGATCTTGAGTTCTGACCCATCGATGAGATAGATGCTTTTCAGATGGATTGTCTCATCGGAAAAAATCGCGACGAGCTTTCGGAAATCATCGTTGATGACTTGGAACTCTGATTTTTCGTCGTAAAGGGGCTCCCCAAGGAGGGGCCTTGCCGAGACTTGAAGGCTATTCAGTTGATCGGCAAGATCTCCTTGGGAAAAAGTAGACTCGTAGGAAGTCTTGAAAGGGTCAGCACTTCGATCCTTTGCAAAGCAGGGAACCGCGATACAGATCAAGAGGAGAACTCTATTTATGCTCAACATATTTTAGTCCAACGATTTCGTTGATCTTTTCCATGTCTAGTTTTTTGTTCAGCGAGGCGCGCTTCACAGCGTCGGGATAGGCGATGAGAAAGTCCGGATGATCGTAGGCCGATTCGTTGATCCACTCCGACCCTGTGACTTTTAACGTGTCTCCCACCCAACGGCCGATGAGATTGTATTCGTAAGCCTTCACTGACTTCTTTGTGCCGACGAAGTTTGGCGTATCCACAAACGGACTCGCGATGGTGACCCACGCTTTGACGTGCGCACTCACATCGTCCGTGCGCGTGATCTTAAATTTGATGTTGTTGACCGGCACGGTCCAGACAGGAAAGCTTGGATCGTAGTCCATCATGAAAGGAAGATTTTGTTCGAAGAGGTGAACCTGCGCAAAACGATGGAACTGATCCGGATAGACGTCGTTAAACTCGTCATCGAAACTGCCATTGAAACGGCTGCCAAAGATTTTTAGGTCTCCGACGTTTTCATAACTCTTGAGGAGCAAGGCTTTTTGATCGCCGACGTTGAATTGGATTCCTTTGCGAATGACCGGGGAGCGCGGTTCGACGTGCAGCACGGAGGCCACCGCCCACGCATGGCATAGGCCCGCCCAGTTCACTTCGCTTGGTTCGTAGATTTCTTGTTCTTCGAAACGAGCGGCTTCGGGATCAGTGCCGGAGACTTTGTCTACGTAGAGGTCGTACTTTTGTAGTGTGGCTAACTCCGAATTATCCGGAAGTTCGAAAAGATACTTGTCTTTGGTTGGGAACCACCATGACGACCAGGGAACAATCTTCGTCGTTCCGGTAAATTCACCCTCTTTTACGCTCAGGGCCCCGTATTCAGTGGTGACTTGAGAATGGACGGTGGGAGTTACGGAAGCGCTCGCGGTGTCACGGTAGACAACTTTTCCGTTTTCATCGGTGTTGCAGCCTGCAAAGAAGAGCAGGGCCAGGAGAGCAGGGATGATTTTCATGTTTAAATTCCTACGTTAAATAATTAATAAAAGCGGGGTGAGAAATGACTTTCTCACCCCGTGTCAGCCTTCGAGGAATGGACTACGGCTTTTGGCCGGTGCCTTCGCACGCATTGTACGTACGGCCAGTCGGAACGATCACAACCAAGTCTGGGTTTTCTGAAATCGCTTCGTTGATCGCATCAAAGCAGATCGCTTCGAGGTCACGTGTCTCTGCGATAACTTGCTCACAGGTCAATGACTTCTCGATCTCAGAAGTCTCTGTGACTTCACGCAAGCGCGGGCATGAAACGCTCAACTCTGGAACCGCAATGACGAAGTTCGCCAAAGCGACGTGGTACTTGTCAGAGAAAAGCTCGGCAGAAAGGTTGCGTGCTTCTGACAGCGCAGTTGAGCCTGCCTCGATCGGCTGCCATGAACGCTGAACGTTCTTACAGGCCACACGAATGTTCTGTGGCGGGCGCTGATGGCCATAGGTCGTCGGGTTCTTACAGCTTTCGATGAACTGCTCGTAAGTCAATTCGCCTGAAGCTTGCGCATGGGCATTCGTTCCGAATGTCGCAACGGCGAAAGTGAGAGCAAGCGCGGCCAGTGGGATGTTTTTCATTTTGCTTCCTTTGTTATTCGCAAATAATTTTGCTACGAGATCTACTGTGCAAGGGAACGGCCAACTTTTTGGGAGGGGCCGTGTCCTCATCTGCCCCAAGTGCAATTTCCACAGGGGAAATTAACCTCACATAAGTTTTCGGTAGAGCGTCTTTCTGTCGATACCAAGTTCGCGGTAGGTCTTGTCGCGCGAGTTGTTGTTCGCGCCGAGCAAGAACTCGATGTAGGTTTGCGTCAGCTCTTTCAGAGTCATCTTGCGCTTTATGGAGAAGAAGTCGGGGAAGTCAGATTCTTCTTGTTCCGTTTCGATGCTGAGGTCTGCCGACTGGATTTCGTTGCTGCGAGAAACAGTGATCGCACGCTCAATGACGTTTTCAAGTTCGCGGACATTGCCTTTCCATTGGTGCTTGGCCAGTGCCGCACTTGCTTCAGCGGTCAATCGAAGGTTGGCGCACGGGGCATGTTTACGCAGGAATACTTCGGTCAACGAGGGGATATCTTCCTTTCGTTCTCTGAGCGGCGGAATGTTGAGCTGAACCACGTTGAGACGGTAGTAGAGGTCTTCGCGGAACTTCTTTTCTTTAACCAGTGCTTTGAGGTTTTCGTGTGTCGCTGAGATGATCCTCACGTCGATGGGATGCTCTTGGGTTTCTCCCAAGCGCCGAATCTTCCTTTCTTGCACCACGCGCAGGAGCTTGGACTGGAGGGGATAGTTCATGTCTCCGATTTCATCAAGGAAGAGAGTGCCGCCGGAGGCTTCCTCGAAGAGGCCCGTTTTTTGTGTCGTTGCACCGGTGAATGCGCCTCGGCCATGGCCAAACAGCTCCGATTCGAGAAGATCATCCGGAATCGCGCTGCAGTTGATGGCCACAAACGGTTTGTGGCACCGCTCGCTCATCTGGTGGATCGATCTTGCTAACACATCTTTGCCCGTGCCACTTTCCCCTGAGATGAGAATGCTTGAGTTGGTTCCAGCGAAGCGACGTGCTTGTTTTGTGACGGAGAGAATTTGGGGGGAAGAGCCTACAAAGAGAGGGATTTCCTCTTTCGGATTACACTTCACTTGCTGTGAGGCTTTTTGGACGACGAGTGCCAATTGTTCCAGAGCGAGAGGTTTGACTGCATAGTAGAAAGCCCCAGACTTATTGGCTTCAACCGCGAGGTCGATGTCATGGCCGTCGGCCATCAGAATGATGGGTGTGCTATGACCTTGCTGACGAATAGACTTGATGAAATCGATGCCACTCATCCCATCGGTGCTGAGATCACAAAGGATAACGCTTTCATCTTTCAATTGCGGATGATTATAAAATGCCGACACAGCCTTGGTGTAAGTTGTGACCTTGTATTTGCGCTGTTTGAAAAAGTAGGCGAGCGACTCTCTTAGCTCGCTATCTCCGTCGATGATGGTCATCTTGTCCATGAGCTCTCTTTTGTTAGTGATCAATACAGACGAGACACCATAGCGCCGTCCGAGCGCCTAAGTGTTATTACTTGTTGTGTAGCTTTCAGCACGAAGTCATCAATCTTTCGGCAAGTTTTTGTTCCGACGAATCAGTAGCGTCTTGCTTGAGACAATTCATTTAATTACAGATGGATTTTCAAAGGAGAAAGTATGGCTCAGGAAAAATTCGGAAGTAAGTCAGGCTCTAATGCTCCAAAACCTTTGGTGACTCCAGCTCGCCAAGACCAAGGTAAAGGAAAAGAGAAAGACATCCGCAAAGATGAAGGGATGGAGCGCGGTCGCAATGCTGATAGTTCTGACAAAAGCAAGAAGGGCGCTCATCAAGGCGGCCGATCTGATTCCGACGTTTAGTTAAATCTTGAAACCCCTCCTCGGAGGGGTTTCCTTAGAGCCAGGAGCGTAAACTGTGTTGGAACGTGGCGCGATTACTTTTGTCCGTAAGTTCAATTGCTTTGAGAGCACTCTTTTTTGCCAGCTCTCTTTTACCCGCTGCGCCTTGAGCGAGGGCGAGGTTATGCCAAGCGATCGCGGACAAGGGATGATGGTGAACTCCTTGCTCCAGGTAAACAACCGCTTGCTGAAATTCGTTGTTCGCGTAAGCAATGTTCCCCAGGCCCACATACGCGGCTAGGCTCTGCGGCCAACGTTTCAAAATGGTTTCGAAAGCCGTTTGCGCTTCGGGGCGTTTATTGATTTGCTCAAGTAAGGCCGCTGCTTGCGCATGCTCCAGCTCACTTCCTGAAGCTGAGAGTTGATCCGGTCGCATAATGACGAGACCCCAAAATCCGCCGAGTTTCCAGCTCCGTTCAAAAAATCGCATGTCCGTTTTCTTGAATTTCCTGTCGCCGGTATGGAGATAGACATCAGGCCCGGTGAAATCGTGACCACTCACGACAGCATAATGCCATTGTGGCCACCAACGAACACCAAGGTTTTGAAACACAATGACCGGATTCCCTGCGGAGACTTCTTGGATGAGAGCATGCATGTCATGCACTCGCACCGTGAGCATACCTTGCTGACGCACCGTCGAAAGCATATCAGCCTGGAAGGTGCCTTGGGCTTCTGCGGTAAAACTTTGAGCGGTGATCTCTTTCAGCGATACGGATTTTCCGGCCTTCCGTAGAACCATCGCTAAAGTGGCCGGGCCACAATGATTCTTGGCCTGCTTAATGAGCGGAAGCTGAGCAATGCGAGATTGCTCAGGCAATGCCCCGCGCTTCTTCAACAATCGATCGGTCTGACGAGTGCTGGTGGCACATCCTCCGAGGAGAACGGCCGCCGAAAGGAGAAGAGGAATGTTCATCTAGATGCGTTTCACCAAGTAGATGATGAGAACGACGACGAGCACGAGGATCAGGATGCCACCGAGGTCACCACCGGCCTGAGCGTCATCGATGTCACTGGCAAGACTTCTTGCTTCGGCATCGGAGAGACCGGCCAAGCGACGGTTGGCCTCTTCCGGTGAGATTCCCATTTTCACGAGCTGCTGCTGAACATCGCCGCGATTCAAGACTTCGGCTACTCGGGTCTGCGCCTCAGCGCGGCTCATCTCGGACACGACTTCAACCGTGCTGATCATGCCGGTGGCAGCGTGGGCTTTGGTGATCGGGAATTCGACGAGAGTCGTTGAGATCATGAGACAGAGCAAAAAGCGTACCAGATAATTCATGTCGCACTCCTAAGTGACGAGGTTTCTACACTTCATTATCGGTGCAACGGTTTACCGAATATTCACGATGATTCATTTGTTTTGTGATCAAACCTACACAAATCATCTATAATCGGAGGTATGAACAAACCTTTCTCCGCTGCTTGCGAACGTAACCGTGACCCCCTACTCACTGTGCTTCAACAGGTGATCACACAGAAAGATGAGCGCTTACTTGAGATCGGTGCTGGCACGGGTCAACATGCCGTTTATTTTGCGGCGCAATTTCCTTGGCTCGATTGGCACCCGACGGATGTGACAGCAAATCTTGCGGGCATCAGCATGTGGATCAGCGAATCCAAGCTCCGGAACGTCATCAAACCTGTCCGCCTTGATGTGAAAACGGATGATTTTCCCAAGCTACGGTTTGACTTGGTCTTCACGGCGAACACCTTCCACATCATGAGCTGGAAAGACTGTAAGTCGTGCATGAAGCTCATGGGAAACCGTCTACGGGAAGGTTCCCGTGCGATCATCTATGGACCCTTCAAGTACAACGGAGAGTTCACTTCGGAGAGCAATGCCGCCTTCGACCTTGCCCTCAAAGAAAGCGACCCTGCGAGCGGCATTCGCGCCTTTGAGGACGTGAATAAGGCCATGGAGAAGAATGGCTTTCAGCTGGTGGAAGACTTTAAAATGCCGGCCCATAACCGGGCCCTGGTGTATCGAAGACTGAGGTTCGTGGGGTAGTCCTCGAGAGTAAAAATTTCAAATTCCATGGGAAAACGGTCCGGCGGGTGCTAGAAACCTCCCATGTTTGCTCTGCTTTTAGCCACCATCCTGAATGCCCAGGCCTATTCACCGGCCACCCATCGGCACATCATCCGTGCCGCCGCTGAGGACTACAATACGTGCGTTGCGCACCTCGATCTTCCGTCCCCAGAACTCACGGCCTCCGTCATAAAAAAAATGCAGAAAGGCAGCACGCACGAAGACCTGAACCCATTCGTGAAGTTCACCCAGTGGCATTTCTATCATCCGCGCAAAGATCTCGGTGCGGGCTCTCTTGGCTACGGGCATGGGAGTTTTGAGCATCGTTACGGAGTCGTAGAGAAGAAGCTAGAGAAGAGTTTTTCCCGCTCACTCGGGGCCATGGCCCACTACGTTCAGGATGTGACGAATCCCGCCCACGTGGCGCCGATCTATCACGGCATCGGTGATGGCTTTGATTACTTTGATTTCAAGGCCCACTGGCCGGCAGCGATCGACACAAAGAAATGCGATGAAATCTTTCAGCGCGTGTTAGCGTTCAAGAGAGTAGGGCGAGCGTCGACATTTTCTCTCGTGCGCCGGACGACAGAAGAAACTCTCCTGAAAATTCAAGAACAGATCCCGGTCATGACGGCGACTCACCAGGGGTTCTATAGCTGGGAAGAGGCGTTCTGGAACACGCAGTATGGCCGTGGTTCCATCCGTAAAAGCTTTGGGCACTATGGCTTTTTAGGCAATGGTTTTGGTAAACGGAATGTGGGAGTCGCGCCAGAAGTCATGGCCACATTCGCCCGTGGACAGATACGCGCGGCAATAGACGCCACCGTTGAGCTTTTCCTGATGCAAATGTAGGGATTCTGCGCTCTACTTATGGGCTAGATGCGTCTCATTCTTACCACTTCTCTTTTCGTATTCATGGCGGTGGCGCAGGCCTCCACTTCCGACGTCTGCGAGGTTCTCAACCTCACCAATTGCAGTGGCATTCACAAGATGAGTCGGCGCTCGAGCGCCCAATCAGTCCCGTCGACGGCCACGGCCGCCCAGTTCAACCCGGCCAACGTCAGCCATGACCGGGGCTTCGGCGTTGAGACCATGTACCAGCCTGGCAATTCCCCTTCTTTTAGCTTTGTGACAGGCACGGGGAAAACGGGTGCCGCGCTGGTGAGTTCGAAAATTGAAAACGGTTTTTTCGGTAACCGAGTGATCGAACTCGAAGAAGACTATTTTGACCGTCGAGAGGATGATCAGCAGTTTCAATCGGAGAAGCAGTCTCTCGCCTTAGGTGGGGCCCTCTGGAAGAATAAATCTTTTAGTTTTGATTTGGGTGTTTTGTTAAAGTACAACCCCGATATTAAGCGCGTGAATCCCGGGGCCGGCACATCGATCCGCTGGGGGATTTTTAATTTCGGAGCGTCTTACTATCAAGACGATGTGAAGCTCAAATTTCGTGATCTCATCAACCCGAACTCGGGTCTGACGTATGCGCTCGAGTTTGGTGATGATGAATATGAAGAACGCTTCAACGTGCAGAATTATTTTGCCGGCGTGAAAATCATGAATCTGTTTCTCGATGCAGGTGTGATCAAAACTCGTCATAAGTTCTACCAGGATGAGACGTCCATTCGGATCTACTCCGCGGCGTTTATCTGGCGCAACTTCCTCTTGAATCTCGCTGCGAGACAGGAAGAGTCGCCAAGCTGGCGCTACACCGACGATGGTTTGGTTGATGAACGGAAGAAGAATGAAACCTACGGAGGGGTTCAGTACTCGTTCAATCAACACCTCATCATGGGTGTTCACTACAATTACTATTTATTGCGAGAATTGGCCGGGAGCCTGACGCTCTTCCTCTAGCCGTGCAGTTTGCGGTAGATGAGGTAGCCAGCGACTGCGTCTTTCGCCGCGTAGCTGAGTTGCTCAGGCGAGAGGTAGGGTCTTTCCCAGTTCGTTGTCTTCGCCGCTTTGGTGATGCGAACTCCGAGGTGTTCAGCTGCTAACGCCCGCAGACCTGGAGTGCGCCCGCTGACGGCCAGCTCCCAGGCGATATCCACAAAACCGGCCGGATCAAAATCATGTAGCCTCAACAGTCCTTTCACATCATCGCGAGTGGCGACGCCGACTTTAAGAACGTTGGGATCAGAAAGAAGCGGAGCAAGCTCCTCCATGAGGTGAGTCAGCGAGAGTCGGAAGAGATAGGCCTTCTTGTCCGTGGCCAATTGCACGAGGGCCACGTGATGGAATTCGCCCTTCTGGAAGCTCGGACGAGTTTCGGTATCAAAACCGAGGACTTTTTCGTTTTTTAACTCGCTCACAATAGAACGGGCGTGCTCCCGATCGGTGACGACGATGATCTCGCCGCTGAATTCCATCGCAGGGAGTGCATTGATTTGGTCGGTTGTCAGTTCTTGAGGGCCCATCTGTACAACGATAGCCCTGGAAGGCATTCTTGTAAATGAATTGTGCTTGAAACTACACATAGTTGAGACGAAACCCCCAAGTAGAATCTCTGCGACCCGCCTAAGCTGGTTTGAGCTAGGGAAGTTTCTTTCAAGGAGGTTTTGTATGTTGAGCTGGGCACTGACATTTTTTATTTTTGCACTGGTCGCCGCGTTCCTCGGATTCGGTGGGATCGCAGCATCGGCCGGAGGAATCGCACAAGTTCTCTTCTACGTCTTCGTTGTACTCTTCGTCGTTTCGTTGCTGAGAGGCCTTGCAGGGCGCGGCGACAAATTACTTAAGTAGAACTTCGATCACACCTTTAAGCGCTTCACGCATTTCTGTCAAATGGAGTGGAGCGCTTGTTTTAGCACCGATCAACGCGCCTGTCGCTGTATCTACCGACTTCAATTTCTTCACGCACGTAATCGCCAACCCAAAGATTCCATCTGGGGCAACAATGTAAGTTTGGCTATCGCTGAAGGGATCTTTGATGATGCCTTGAACGCCAAAAGTGGTACCGCTGGCGATGCGCGTGAGCTGGATTTCTGCCGGTATGGCACTGAGTGCGCAGGCCGGCTTTCCTTTCACCGCTGGCAAACCTGCCTTGATCGGGAGCAAATCATTATAAGTCGCAGCGCCCGGAATCTTCAAAGTCCGCTTGACCACCAAGGTGAGACGAGAGGCATCGAGCTCCTCTACATCTTGGGCAAAAGCACTGAGTGAGAAGAAAGCGAGGAGAGAAAGAATCACGAGTTTCATAAACGTCCTTTGGTAAAGTGTGGGATTCATAACAAAGGAAACGCGCTAAAGGGCCTCGCCGGAAAAGAATACAGTTTTTGTCTGGTATCGAGCTGATTCCATTCAGAAACCACCTCAAAATCCGATAAGTTGCCATGGTCCTGCTCCTTGGTTTTTTAAGTTTTTTTGTGGCATTCGCTGCTCCCTACCAGATAGGGCAGATCGTTCTTGTTGATACACCACTGGTCGGTGCGACCCAAGAACAGGTGGGCCATCGTGCGGTCGATCGAATGATCGAGTTCTGGACCAAGGACTGCAAGGATCTTGCTTGTGTGATTGGCCAGTTTCGAAAGAACGTTGTGGAGAAACCAGTTCCAGGATTTGTCTCCCCTCCGCTAGACGGCGCATCCACCAAACCCAAAGTCTACATCACCGATGGTCATCACCGAGCTTCGGCCCTCGATCGTCTCATGCACGGTAAGCTTTCTGACTTGCCACCGAATGTGCAGAACCTTCTCGGGCCGGGCGGTCAGAATCATTTGCTGAATGATCCAACCTTTCGGTTGAGTGTGCAGATTGAGGCCATCTATCCCACGCGTTCGCAAGCGGCGTTGGGAATGGCGGCGCTGGGGAAAGGGCAACTCTCGGTGGAATCTCGGCAAGCGGTGGCTGGTTTCGAACAAGCTCTCCATCATGTGAAGATGGGTCAGCCTGCCGATGCCGAGGTCTTACTGGCCGCCTATAAGAACTTGCCTGCTGGGCTCGGTGGCTTAGAAGATTCACCATTGCGAAGTGGCGTCGGTACCGTGTTCTTTAATCTCGGACTCGATTCGGTGGATTACGTGGACTACATCGAGTTCCACGTCGCGGAAGCTCTCGAGAAGCAAGGGCTTAAGCTTTTGCCGGGAGACGTGCTTTCAAAGGCCAACGTCGCGCTCATTCAGCATGCCATTCTCCGTGATCCGAGCCACGTCTCCCTCATTCAAAACAGCGTGCTGCCACATAAAGCAGTGAGTGCGAAAAAAGCGAACGCCTGGTCGATCTTAGAGGGTGCCCGCAAGGGAGTTCTTCCTAAGAATAGCGTCGTTGATATCGTCTACGACATTGATCAAACGATTGCGACTCTCGTGCACGAAGGTCCTGGCGGCGACTGGCTGGCCGATCCCAAAGATCCCAAAAAGAACGTCTACGAAGTGACGTTTGATCGCATCGAAGTCGACACCATGAATCGCCCGCTGGTACCCAGAAAGGTGACGCGCGTAACGGAGAGCTACCGAGTGTATGACGGTTTCGTTGAGCAGATGGAAAAGTGGCGCAAAGAGATTGAAGCAGGGAAGGTTCGTGTCTCATTCTTTAGCGGTGGCTACGTGGAACGTAACCGGGCCTTGCTAGAAGCGATCAAGCTCTCCGACGGGACCTCCGTGCGCGACGTGGTCAGTGAGGCGAACATCTATGGACGAGAGAGCATGGTGGCCACGGGAGTGGGTCCTGAAGGACGGGTTCGCGAACGCTTCAAGAAAGACCTGCGAATCATTAATCCGGATCTAAGCCAGGTGATTCTCGTTGATGACATCCCCAATTTTGTGCCGAACTCGCAGCTTGAACATGTGCTGTGGCTCGATGAAGATTTTCCCTATCCGGAGCGTTTAGGAGGGGGGCCGATGGTGACTCCGAGTCCGGAAAGGATCCAGCGCGAGCGTGATAAATTCAAAACCATCTCGTCCCTGCTGGATGATGCTCTCGAGTTGCACCGAAAAGAGGGAGTGAGTTTTTCCAAGGCCGTCCGCCGCGGTCTTGGGACTTGTAATCCGCAGGATCTCTTCCCCGCACTAAATCAGCTGCTCGAGGTTAGGTAAGCAGCTTCTTATCTGCGCGTCTCAAGCGACCAGAGAGGGCCTTGAGGATCGTTTGGATGAACACACCAGAGTTCGCGAGCTCTTGCTCAAACTGCGCACGGTTTATCATCCACAGCTCGCAAGGTGTGACGGCCTTCACTGTCGCCG
>JAIXOY010000309.1 GCA_027486525.1 Pseudomonadota bacterium | reverse complement strand
CGATCGACAAGAACTATCCGATCGCACCAGCGCACCAGTACAAGTTCTAGTTAAGCTGTCGGGGCTTTGTGCATTCGTAGATGTAGCTCACTCCACCCATTAATGGATGAGCAATCACGGAGCCGAAGCCCCCTTCTTTTTTCAGCATCTCGACGAACTTCGCGCCGTAGGGAAAATCTTTCGATGAAGAATCGAGATATTTGTAAGCATCTTTTGAGCCCGACAAAACTCCACCCATGACGGGCATGACTTTCGCGCAGTAAAAATCGACGGCCTGTCCGTAAACTGGCCAAGTGGAACGGCCGGTTTCAAGAATCATGAATTTTCCACCGGGCTTAATCACGCGCGCCATCTCGCGAATGGCTTTCGCGGCGTCGGTGACGTTCCGAATACCGTAGGCGATGCTGACGACATCAAAGGTGCTGTCAGCGAACTCCAGCGCCATGGCGTCGCCGAGTTGAAAGGTGATGTCGAGATTTTTGGTTTGAGCTTTCGCCGGAGCAAAGTCCAGCATGCCAGCGCAGAAATCGACGCCGATGACTTTCCCAGATGATCCGATAGCCTTTTTGAAAACGATCGCGAGATCACCCGTACCCGTCGCCACATCAAGCACAGACATGCCCTCGCGGACGTCCGAAAGTCGCACAAGTTTATTGCGCCAAGCACGGGCCTGGCCGAAGGTCATCACGTCATTCACGAGATCGTATCTCGGTGCGATGGTAGAGAAAATAGTCTGAACGCGTTCGGCTTTTCCGCTCACGCCTTGCTTCCCGGAGATGTGAGCGGACGACCGCAGACCTCACCCAGAACTCTGAGCTTCACCATCATGTCTGCGAACTGCTCAGTGGTGAGCGCTTGCGCGCCATCAGAGAGAGCAGCCGAAGGCATCGGGTGCACTTCCACCATCACGCCGTCAAGACCAGCGGCGAGTGTCGCAGCGGCCATGCCGGGAATCAATGCAGGGATACCTGTGCCGTGACTTGGATCAACGATCACCGGAAGAGCTGACCGTTGTTTCACCCATAGAGCACCGGCCAGATCGAGCGTGTTACGAGTCGCCGTCTCAAAAGTCCGAATCCCACGCTCACAGAGAATAATTTTATCGTTACCACCGCGCGCGATGTACTCCGCAGCGTTGATCCACTCTTCGACTTTCGCCGACATCCCGCGCTTCAAGACGATCGGGATCCGCCCACGGCGCAACTCTTTCAAGAGGTCGTAGTTGTACATGTTGCGAGTGCCAACCATGATGAAATCCGCGACGTCGACGAGGCCTTCGACCTGCGACACAGACGTGATCTCTGTGAGGAACGGTAGCGTCGTCTTTTGCTTCGCTGTCTTCACCATCGGAAACGCATCCCGACCCAAGCCTTGGAAGGCATCGGGCCGCGTGCGCAGTTTATAGATTCCTCCGCGCAACACATCGGCCCCCGCAGCTTTCACCGCGTGAGACGCTTGCATCATTTGGTCTTCGTTCTCAATCGCACAGGGGCCCGCGATCACGGTAAAATTTTTGCCCCCGATATCGAGTCCTGCGAACTTTACATTCATGCAGGCTCCTCCCTATGATGACCTTTCAATGAAAGGTCGATTTATCTTCGAGATCTCTCCCAACCAAGTGCTCCTCCTCGAGGGACCCTGGGCACTGTCGTCTTCAGACGCAGAATGGGAAATCGCTATCATGCCTTTTAAACCTCATAAGCTTGATAGTCCAAGATTTCTTAACGCCAGGCACTCACGAATCCTTCGACGTGAAGATTTGTTGGGCCCTAGTCTGGCCTTGAGTTTGGAGTGGAAAACATCCCCTCGCAGAGAGTTTTCGCAGTCCTTCCAAGAACTTCAAGTACTTATCGCTGCCGGCAAGGTCCAAAAGGGTGTGCCTTGGGCCTATCAGACAGCCTCTCTGCCCCTGGCAGACCAGCAATGGGAAAAGCTGCTTTCTCGCGCACATAATCTCAGCCCTGGCCTGGTTTTGTATGGCGCTGAGCTAGAAACCGAGAGCGTCTTAGGGGCCACTCCTGAATGGCTTTTTCGGATTGAGGCCGGTGGCCGCGTGTTGCACACCATGGCCCTCGCCGGAACCCGCTGGCCTGGCCAGGAGAGGAATCCTGTCCAAGAGAAGAAGGACGCGCGCGAACACGAGCTTGTGGTAAATGATATTCAAGAACGACTGCGTGGATTTGGTGAAGTGACAGCAGGAAATCGTGAATGGTTTAAAGCCGGCAGCGTCGAGCATCTGCGCACGCCCATTGAGCTTAAGGCCAACAACGTTCTCGATGCTGCCGAGTTGCTGAAACTTTTGCATCCGACTCCGGCCGTCGGTGTGTTCCCGCGCACACCGGAAGGTCAGGACTGGTTGTACAATTTGCCGGGCCATGAAACCCGCGCGGATTATGCGGCCCCGTGGGTGGTGAGAAATCGTCGCGATGGGCGCGTGTGGGCCTTGGTCGCTTTGAGACAGATGCGTTTGCGAGCAGAGCATATTTTTATTCCCGCAGGATGTGGCGTGATTGCCGATTCCGTTGACGAGGTTGAATGGAACGAGATTCAGCAAAAAATACAAAGCGTGAAGAGCGGTTGGGGACTCCAGGACTAGACGGTGTTCTGAGTTTCTTGGCGCAGCTTCATGAGATCGGTACGCGCACGGCGATTCTTTGTCCGGGCGGCCGGAATGCACCTATGGTGCAAGCTCTCGAACTCATCCAAAAAAAATGGGGCTGGGACATCCTGTCGTTCGTTGACGAGCGTTCCGCAGCGTTCTTTGCTCTAGGTCGCAGTAAACGTGATCAGTCACCAGTGTTGATCAGTGTGACCTCCGGAACAGCGGCCGCAGAATTATTTCCTGCCGCCATTGAAGCTCACGCCACTGATGTGCCACTCATCTTTGCCACCGCCGATCGCCCACGCCAGCATCGCGGCTCCGGCTCTCCACAGAGTATGCAGCAAGTGAATCTCTACCAAAGCTATGCACCGACACTTGTCGACTGGCAGGAAGGTGAAGAGTTTCCTGCTTGGACTGGCCTGTGGAACAAACGCTCACCGGTGCATATTAATCTTTGTCACGATGAACCGCTTTGGGAGAAAAAATCTTTTGAAGCTCCGATCGCACCCCTCGTGAAAAAACCCACCACTCAATGGCCAGAAATCACCATGGTTTTTCCTGTTTTTAAAAAACCCCTCGTGCTGCTGGGATCCCTGGCTGCCGATGAACGCGAAGCTGTTGAGAAGTTTTGTCGTTGGTACCAAGCCCCCATCCTTGCTGAAGCCAGTTCAGGTTTGCGCGAGGCCAACCTGCCCACACGGACCCACGCCGCTGATCGTGTGGCGAGACGCTGGCTTAAGAATAATGAATTTGACGGTGTGATCCGCCTGGGTGGCGTTCCGTCTTGGCGTTTGTGGCGTGATCTCGAAAAATGGCCAGGTTCCGTTGTCACATTCGGACGAACACAGTGGAGTGGTCTGCCTGATCGCACGTTCACCAGTGGTGAACTCGTCCCTTGGCTAGAGCGCTGGCAGAAGACTGGTCCACGATCTGAAGTTCGGACCCCGTTTCATCTGGAAGATAAAATTCTTTCTGAGAAACGTGAAAACCTCATGCATGAGTTCCCTCATTCAGAGCCTGCACTCGTACGCCAGCTTTCTATTCATGCCGCACCGGGTGCCTTGATGTATTTGGGTAACAGTCGTCCGATCCGTGACTGGAATGAGCAGGCCCTGTTGAGTAAAAAATTTGAGATCCAAGAAAACCGCGGCCTCAATGGGATCGACGGCCAGATCTCTTCTTTCTACGGTCATGCACAAGAAAACGTAGAGAACTGGGCCCTCCTCGGCGATCTCACGACGATGTATGATATGCAAGGTCCGTGGGCGCTTCGGTACCTCTCACCCGGTACGCGCACACGTCTTGTCGTGATGAACAACAGCGGCGGACAAATTTTCAGTCGAATGTTTCCCTCACCGATGTTTTTAAACGGACATCAAAATCAGTTCAAGGCCTTGGCGGAGTTCTGGGGACTCACCTACACGCAAGACCTGAACACCATGGCCCAACACGCCCTCATTGAACTGACTCCTGATCCAGAACAAACGCAATCCTTCCGCGATCAGTGGGAGAAGCTGTGAAAAACCCCATCTGGCTTTTGAGTGGTTTTTTAGGGGATGACAATCATTGGGGAGAATTTCCCCTCGCTCTTGCTTACCAATCTGGCGTGATGCCAGAAGTTTTTAATTGGTTTAAAGAAACGCAAGGGGCGCAGTCACTTGCTGAAGCCGCACGCTACTTGGCCCAACGGGCCTACGCTGAAGGAACGCGACCCGTGCTTGTGGGTTACTCGATGGGTGGACGGCTTGCGCTCCAGAGCGCCATCGAAGCTCCTGGTGCCTACTCGGCGATCGTTGCGCTCTCGGCCCATCCCGGTTTCCAAAAAATAGAAGAGCGCGAGGCACGCAAAAGAGAAGATGCTGCGTGGGCGAAGCTCTTGCGGGAAAACGTCGACCTCTTCTGGGAAAAATGGAATCAGCGCGGCTCGCTCCAGCGCACGACGACTCCCGCAGCACCGCAGTTTGATCTTCACTGGGCCAACCTCTTAGAGACCATGGGCACCGGCCAGCAAGATTTCCTAGCCCCGCAACTCGCCCACAGCTCGCTCCCACCCGTCTTGGTGGTGGTCGGAGAGCGTGACGAGAAATTTGTGGCGACACTCCCAAGCTATCCTCCCAGCGTAACCACCCACGTGCTCAAGAATGCGGGTCATCGTCTTCCGCTGGAAGCTCCGCAAGAGCTGGCGCAACTTCTCGCACCGTTTATCCGTCAATCCCAGGACATCCTATGATCTCGCAAACTCAAGCTTGGCTCTTGGCCACTCGCCCGCGCACCCTCACGGCCACTTTAGCGCCCATCCTCGTTGGCTCCGCGCTGGCCTACCGTCATAACGGATTTGTATCTTGGCTTCTGGTGGGCTATGCTTTGTTCTGCTCTCTTTGCTTACAGATCACCAGTAACCTCGTGAATGACGTGTCCGACTTTAAGAAAGGCACTGATACTCCAGACCGCCTAGGTCCGATGCGAGCGACAGCGCAAGGCTGGCTTACTCCCCAAGCGGTTTGGGTCGGCGCGGGCGTCGCCATCCTCGGTGCAATCGTGAGCGGTGTTCCTCTCATGATCGCAGGCGGCTGGCCGCTGGTGATTCTTGGCATCGCTTCGATTCTCGCAGCGGTAGCGTACACCGCCGGGCCCTTTCCGTTGGCGTACCTCGGCCTTGGCGAAGTCTTCGTGTTGATTTTTTTTGGTTGGGTCGCCGTCGGGGGACTTTCGTTTGCTCTCACGGGAACGTGGCCCATCGAAGGGGCGGGGATCGCGGGAACCCAGATCGGGCTTCTGAGCGTCACCATGATTGCCATCAATAACTTGCGCGACATCCACGGCGATAAAAAAAATGGCAAGAAGACACTCGCGGCGCGCTTTGGGGAAAACTTTATTCGTTCAGTGATTGGTGCAGCACTTTTTTCTCCTTACGTGATGGGCATTCTCTGGTGGCGCGTCGCCCCTCTGGCGACACTGCTCCCCCTTCCGGCGCTCCTGTTTGCATTCAAAATTTGGGGCGGGCTGCAGGCGACTCCACCCTCTAAAGCCCTCAATGCCTTCCTAGGTAAAGCTTCAATGCATTTACTTATTTTCGGCATTCTCCTCTCCGTGGCCCTAACATGGAAATAACGGATCTTCAGTATCATCGCTACGAGCTGACGCCCAAGAGCGCACCGAATCGCCTGTCCACAACACAGCCACGCCGCGGCTGTGTTGTGAAGGTGAAGTTCGCCGAACTGGCTCACGCTGGTTATGCCGATCTCTTTCCATGGCCTGAACTAGGTGACGAACCACTTGAGTTGCAACTAGCGGCACTTCGTGAACGCATTCCCTTCCGCCAAGGAGCGGCGGCACTTTCCTGGGCCCATTACGAAGCCCAGGCCAAGCAAAAAAATCTCGCTCTTCTCACTGAGGCCGGCTGTCCGAGCCACGTGACTTTGCTTGATCGCCAAGTCATTCCGGCCGGCTTCACGACCGCCAAACTTAAGATCACGCACGAAGATATCCATCGTTGGAATGAAGTCGAACGTTTTTTTGCAAAATTTCCACAGATGCTTTGGCGCCTGGATTTTAACGGACTCTTTAACACCATCACTGATGCTCAATCTTTCTGGGACCACGTCTCGCCGGCCGCCAAGGAGCGGATCGAGTTCTTGGAAGATCCGTATCACGCAGACTTGATGGAGATGCCGGATGCGCTCGCTGTGTTCGCAGGGACTGACATCGCGGTCGATCGAAATCCCACACCCGTGGCACTTGATCTGGCGCAGGTCTGGGTGATAAAGCCCGTTTATTTTTCACCAGACTATCTCTTCAGCGAAGCACGAAGTTTTTCTGGCAAGGTTGTCATCACGAGCAACATGGACCATCCCCTGGGTCAGCTCACGGCTTTGCATGCGACTCAGAAGTTGCAAAAAACCCTCGGTGCACGACTGCTTCCGGGCGGCCTGCTGACCCAAGACCTTTACCAAACGCACGGTCAACGCAGCTGGGTGAAACAGCAAGGTGAATGTCTGTGGCCTACGCAGACGGGTGTGGGCTGGGGTTTGAACGAGCAGCTTGAAACTCTCGACTGGCAGCACTCATGACTCGCTTACATGTTTTGCAGTCAGACCCGCACTCACTGCCTAAGGATTTTTGGACGAGCGCAACGTGTGAACTCATGGTCATCGCTCGCTGGGCGAAAGATCGTTCAAGTGAAGTGGCGTGGTTGCAAAAGAATCTTCCGGACCTGCCTAAGCATGTGTGGCTTTCAACGTCTGGAACACTCGCCACTCCAGGCGCGAGTCAATGGATTGCTCTCTCTAAGGAAGCCTTGCTCATCAATGCAGA
Organism: Pseudomonadota bacterium; assembly: GCA_027486525.1. Classification (GTDB taxonomy): domain Bacteria; phylum Bdellovibrionota; class Bacteriovoracia; order Bacteriovoracales; family Bacteriovoracaceae; genus UBA6144. The sequence continues at coordinate 5,727 of JAIXOY010000309.1, read as the reverse complement.
AAGCGTGAACCAGCATTTGTCTGCTCAAAAGAATGAAGCCTGGGGCCTTACTCTGCCTTTGGCCCATGTCGGGGGCCTAGGTATTCTCGCGCGCGCCCATCTACTCGGACAAGTAGTTGTCGGCCTCACTCCGGCCGGTTGGGATCCGCACCGGATTGCGACTGGAGCCTGGGAAGGTCAGCTTCTGTCTCTAGTACCGACACAGGTTCACGATCTCGTAAAACATCGACTTAGACCGCCAAGAAGCTTGCGAGCGGTGGTGGTTGGCGGTGATCGCTTAGCGCCCGAGCTCTATGAGCAAGGCCGTGAGCTTGGCTGGCCGCTGCTGCCTTCTTACGGACTCACAGAGTGTGGTTCGCAGATTGCCACCGCAACAAAAAATGATAGTACGTTAAAACTTCTTTCACATGTTACGGCCCGAACCGATCCAGAGGATCGCTTATGGCTCGAGAGCGCTGCTCTTTTTACGGGGAAGGCCGACATTCTTTTTGATCAACTCACCTGGCACCCACGAGAGGCCGGGGCCTGGGCTACGCAAGATCGGGCAGAGATTCAAGATGAACAACTGACTCTTCTAGGGCGCATGGACCATGTCGTGAAAGTACGCGGAGAAAAAGTAGACTTGAGTGCCCTCGAAGCTCAGCTTCAACAAAAGTGTAACAACACACTCATTATCATTTCTTTAACCGATGAGCGCGACGGTGCTGCGCTATGGGCAGTGAGTGAAACACTTTTATCACTCGACGCCCTTAACAAAGACCTGCTCCCTCACCAGAAAATTCGCGGTGTACACCAAGTAGAAAGCTTTCCTCGTACGGCCCTTGGAAAAATTCGACGCGGCGAAATCAAAGCTCAGCTCAATCGTTAATTATCGTTTATGTACTTTCTTCATTTGCCTCATCGTCCTAAGATGGACGCAAGAGGATTATACATGAAACATACCCAAGAGCTCCGCGCATCCCTTGTTGTTTTTCTCGTGGCCCTTCCCCTGTGTTTGGGAATCGCACTGGCTTCACAGGCCCCCCTGGCGGCAGGTATCATGTCCGGCATCATCGGCGGTATCGTCGTAGGTTTCCTCAGCGGCTCTGAGATCAGTGTCTCAGGTCCCGCTGCGGGACTGACGGTCATCGTCGCGACGGCCATCACCCAACTCGGATCTTTTGAACTTTTCTGTCTCGCACTCATGATCGCAGGTGTCATGCAAGTAGCATTCGGTCTTTTGCGCGCTGGCGACTTAGGCCAATTCTTTCCTTCGTCGGTCATCAAGGGCATGCTCACGGCCATTGGTATTATCCTCATCATGAAGCAGGCACCCACTCTCATCGGCTGGAAGGCCGGAGAATTCAATTCAGGGGTCGCACTTGTAGGTATCGTTTCTCTTGCGCTTCTTCTTCTTTGGGAAAAAGTTCTCGCGCCGAAGTTTGCCTGGGCACGGCTCATTCCTGGCGCCCTCGTCGCGGTTCTTGTGGCGATCGGCCTCAATCAATTTGCTCTCAAAGGTACCTCGCTCGAAATCCAGGCCACCTCACTTGTTTCGTTGCCCTTCGATGGATCATGGTCGGGCTTCTGGAGCATCATCCATTTACCGGATTGGCAAGGACTCGCCATGGGAGGAACCTGGAAGACGGCCTTAACTCTCGCCATCGTCGCCTCGCTTGAAACTATTCTCTCGCTCGATGCTGCCGACAAGATGGACCCTCTTGGTCGCATCTCAAACAAGAACCGTGAGCTCTTAGCGCAAGGGACCGGTAACGCGCTTTGCGGACTTGTGGGTGCACTTCCGGTGACTGCGGTTATCGTTCGTACGACCGCGAACGTATCTGCAGGCGCCCGCTACCGCACGTCCGCTATCGTTCACGGTGTGTGGTTGCTTCTCTGCGCGATGTTCATTCCAAATCTTCTGAACATGATTCCTCTCACCACGCTCGCAGCTGTTTTGTTGCTCGTGGGATTCAAGCTTTGCCGGCCTGGTCTCTTCGTTGAGCAGTACAAGTCAGGACAAGTTCATCTGGCCTTGTTCATCGTCACCATCGTCTCGATCCTACTCACCGATCTTTTGATCGGCATTGCGATCGGTATGATCCTGGGGATTATCCTCACCGCGAAAAAATATCGCCCGCAAGTCATCTTCGTAGAAAACACCGGTTCGAAAGCCGTCGTAGAGTTCCGTGGCCACGCCACCTTCTTGCACAAACTCTCGCTCTCTAAGGTCCTCATCGGACTTCCACAGGAACAGAGTGTCGATTTCGTGAGCTCGGGCCAGTGGGACTTCCACCCCGACATCGAAAATATGCTGCAAGACTTTAAGAACAGTCGATCCCAGCGCAACATCCGAGTGACGCTCAGTCACCGAGGTCGTACAATAGGGGCATGACCCCTCGCTACGCGCGTTATTTAGCTAAAAGCTACCTCTACCTGTTGGCCCTGCTCACACTTTCCCGTGTGATCTCGGCCGTCATGGTATGGGAAAACCTGCAGCAGGAAAGCTGGGGCTCCCTCGCGCAGGCTTTTTTCCTAGGATGGCGCTTCGACAACGTCATCATTTGCGCCACGCTCGCCATTCCTTTTTTGCTTCTGACCCTCAATCACTTCGTTGTTAAATCTCAGCACCTACAAAGAATCAGTAGCTGGCCGCTGTACGTCTTTCTTACGATTATGATTTTGCTGCAGATGATTGATCTCGCGTACTTTGATCACTTCAACGTTCGCAGCACAGTCGTTCTATTCAACTGGCTCGATGACATCACGTTTGTCGTGAAGATGGCGAAGGATGAGCCGCTCTGGTTCTTTGGCGGACTCGCGATTCCGTTTGTTATGTGGCTGTTTCTCTGGCCCTTGCGACGGTGGAGCAAACAAAGTTTCTGGCATCCTCTCGTCGGCAAATCTTTCGCTTCTTGGATTGGTGCGACGGTCCTGATTATCGGCTTGCTGTTCTTAGGCATCCGCGGCCGTGCCGCGATCAAGTCGCCCATTCGCGAGGGCACGGCCTACTTCTCGCAAAACCCGACGCTCAATAATCTCGCGCTCAATCCGTGTTTCACTTTCTTCTCGAGTTGGATTCGTGCCAAGAAATACAAAGAGAAGCCACTCCGCTTCATGTCCATCGAGAAGGCCAAGACATTATTGCAAGCGGCTCGCCCGATTCACCAAGGGGAGCTGAAGGACTGGAACGTCGTGCTGGTGATCATGGAAGGCATGTCGGCTCACTACACGACCCTTCACAAGAATCCGAGTTGGACCCCCGTGCTCGATCGCCTGATGAGCGAAGGCTTGAGCTTTCAGCAGGCCTACAGCGCGGGACTGCACACCTTCAACGGTGTGTGGTCGACACTTTTCTCTTATCCGTCCCCCTACACGACGCACCCACTGAAACGTGATGTCATCCCGGTGCTCAATTCTTTTGCCACGCAGATGCACAAGAAAAACATCCACACGCTGTTCTTCACAACTCACGACGACCAGTTCGACAACATGGCGGGCTTCGTTCGGCAGAATGGTTTTAAGCAGATCATTCATCAAGGTGATTATCCACCGGAGCGAGTGATGAGCATTCTCGGTGTCCCTGACCACGACATGTTTCACTACGCCCTTCCGGTGCTTGCTCAGGCCGACCAAGACAGCCGCTTTTTCGCTGCCATGCTGACGGGCTCCAATCACAAACCTCACATCATTCCGCCAGAACTCAAGGCCAGGTTCAACTCTCCCGATGAAAAAGAGAATATCGTGCGCTACTCGGACTGGGCGCTGGGAGATTTTCTCGAACGTGCGCGCCTCGAACCTTGGGGCCAAAGAACGATTTTTGCGTTCATCGCTGACCACGGTCAGGCCGTGGGCGCGGATCGCCTCGATCAGATTCTCAGCTACCACCACGTACCGTTCATCGTCTGGGGGCCCGGTCTCATCAAACCTCAGACGGTCACAGCACCCGTCATGCAAGTTGATGTGATGCCAACACTCATGGGACTTCTCGGTGGTGAATGGCTCAATACCACTCTGGGAGAAAACGGGCTCCAACAGCCTCGTGATTGGATTTACGTCGGACGCGATGTAACGACCTGCCTCATGACGGCCACGGAACTGGATTGCGAAACCCAAGACCGCGATCACTCGATAACAAAATTCCCCAAGCCCTTCTGGGCAGAGTCTACAAAGCCAAATCCTGTCAATAAATGGGATATCATTCACGCCGAACTTCAAATGAGTGACAGCGTATTGCGCGATCGCAAGCTCATCCCCTAAAATGGGCCCATGGACAAGATCATCTGCCTCGGAAAAAACTACCTCGCTCACGCGCAAGAAATGAAGGAAGCTCTACCAGAAAAGCCTGTGCTTTTCTTGAAGCCACCATCATGTTTCACCGAACTCAAAGAGAACATGGCGGTCACTTTGCCGTGGAGCCGCGGAAGCATCCATCACGAGTGCGAAGTTGTCCTTAAGCTCTATAAAAAGAATGTCATCGCCGTCTCTCTGGGCCTTGATCTGACCCTGCGTGACCTACAAAAGAAGCTCGAGTACCGCGGTCACCCGTGGGAAAGTAGTAAGTGCTTCAAGCACAGCGCCTTGGTCGCACCCTTTGTGGCGCAGCGGGATTTTGCGGACTGGCGCACGGCCACTTTCCGTCTCAAGATCAACGGAGAAGTCCGCCAAGAAGCCAGTCTCACAGATGCGATCTTATCGCCAGATGCGGCCATCCATCATGCCAACGACCACTTTCCGATGTGTGATGGCGATCTTGTGTTCACCGGAACACCAAAAGGAGTGGAGCCTTTGAATCCAGGCGATAATGTGACGCTTGAATGGGGCCCGATCAATCTCACGTTCAGGCTTCTCGAATGAGTTCTCACGTGACTCATGAGATTAGAAACGTCCTGCACCGACTTGAGTTGATGAGTGAGCTTCTCTCGAAGAAAGATTTCAGCACCTTCAGCGAGAAGGAAATTCGTGAAGACGTGAGAAGTGATCTCGAAAAACTTCAGCAGCTCTTCGCTGGGCTCAGTACTGATCAATAAATTCAGCAGGAATCTTGAAGCGAAACACCGGCGTGGTTATCTCAAAAGTCTGACCGTCATCTGCCAGCATCTCGAAGTGGCCCCACATTTTACCGGTCAAGGTAGGAAGAGGGCAAAAGCTCGAATACTCGAAGGCATTTCCCCGTTTGAAATGCGGCGTGTTCCCCACGACACCGGCGCCCTTCACTTGGCGGAGCTCACCTTCACCATCTTCGATGTGCCAGGTGCGCGTGAGAAGCTGCGCCGAATCGCCGGCCACGTTCTTGATCACGACGGTGTACTCAAACAAGTATTGCTTTTGTAGCGGGTTCGACCGAGTGAAGTCGAAGTGGGTTCGCACTTCAATGCGATAGCCATGACTTTCTTCAATGTAGACGGGAGATTGAGTGATCAAGGGGCACCTCCAGGTGCCCCTATTTTAGCTCTTAGAACGAAGAGAGGGCAATGTTCTTGAAGTCATGTTTTCCGGTACGATTCAACACTTTCCCAACCGAGTTAATGACTACCAGCTCGCCACTGCGAGTTATAAAATAGTTAAATCCGATCTTGGTGATATCTGCATAAAATTCATTCAGCGTGTTGAGGGATACGACGCCATCATCAGCAACCGAAAAGATCTGGTTACCATTAATGATGAAGTTACCTCCGACGAAATCAGGAGAAATAATTCGACGGATCAAATCACGCTTACTAAAAACGAAGCCTTCCCGTGAAATGG
>JAIXOY010000295.1 GCA_027486525.1 Pseudomonadota bacterium | reverse complement strand
TTGCTGGACTTGCTTGTCAAATTCCTTAAGCGCATTCACTCTCTTGGTGAGCTTATTCTTTTGCATGATCATCGCCTGAAGCTCCTGATCCGCCGCAATCTTCGACTCCTCGAGATTGCCTACGACAAAGAAATCCGGAATGTAGAGAAAGATGATCGCCAGCACGACCAACTTGACGTTTAGCTTTGAAAGATCGAAGCCACCGACGTTCGCTAGATCAAGAGGTTTTTTAAGGGTGCTGAGGTTAATCTCAATCATTCTACGACCTCATCCCAAGGCCGATAGCTACGCATCCCACAGCTGAGATCAGGTCCAGATTGTCTTCGAGGGCACCGCTGCCGCACTTCAGACCATAATCGAACGGGTTGAAAAGCTGAACTTCCATGTTGAGACTGCGGCTTAGACTCTCTTGCAAGACTCTAAGGCGTGCGCCACCACCCATGAGGAAACAGTTTTTGACCTGCTCGGTTGAACCCGCCGAGATATAGAAGTTAAGATTTTTCTTCAATTCGGAGATTTGTCCCTCAATCTGTGACCGGATGATCGCCAGAATTTCCTCCGGCAAGTTTCCATTTTCATCTTGAGAGGTTTTAAGATCTTCCGCTTCTTCATAGCTAACCGACATCTGCCGTTGAATCTCTTCGGTGATGAGAGAACAACCCACTGGTAGCTCTTTTGTAAAAATCGGTCCGCCGTTGCGGTAGATAATGATCTTGATGCTCTGGGCTCCGTAATCGATGAGGATGCTTCCTTCGTCTAAATCCGGATTGGCGACCACGGCGGTCTCTGCAAAGAGATTCGATAAGGCGAGCACATTCAAATCAACCGTCTTGATCTGCAACTTCGACTCTTTGATCAAATCCTGAAAACGCTCCACCAGATCTGTTCGGGCCGCAACAACCAGGGCGTCCTTGCCTCCCCCCTCCGTCTCACCGATCACGAAAAAATCAACCTCACTCTCGTCCGCACCGAAAGGAATATACTGCTCGGACTCCCACATGATGTGATCTTGGATTTCTTCTTTAGTTCCATCTGGCACAGACATTCGTTTTGTCATTGTGTTCTGGCCGAACAACCCGATGGCGACGTTCTTCGTCTTGATTCCAGCTGTACGAAGTCCCGCTTGGATCGCTTCAACAATTTCATCGGGCTTTTGAAATTCATCTTCAATGATCGCTGCTTCGCTCAAAGGAATCATCGCAAATCGATCGAGCTTCCACTTGCCCCGCGAACCAGAAACTTCGCACACCTTGATGCTGTGTGATCCGAGATCAAGGCCCATAGCGGAGCCCGCAGAAATTCCGCCGAGTAGCTCTTTGATTTTGTCTTGCAATGATGGCACGTGGAAGCACCTGTTCCGTGGAAATACACAAAGTTGATTTGATTATAGGACGCGTTGAAACGCGTCTTCAAGGATTTACTGCCACGCCCAACCGACTGGAGTAGTCGGGCTTTCGGAGATCCCTAGAAAATTTGGAAACCCATCTTGGCGATGAGACCTGGAAAATAAATTTGCACGAAGGTCACGACGATGATGAAGGGGCCGAATGGGATGCCCCCATCGCGATCGTAGCGTTTGGCCAATATAAGAGAAATCCCAACGACAGAACCGAGTAGGCAGCTCATGAAAATATTTTCGAGAATTCCAAAAGGGCCGAGAAAAACTCCGAGCACACCCCAGAGCTTAATATCCCCGCCACCCAGACCCACTTTTCCTTTCCACTTATAAAAGAGCCAAGAGACCGCTAGAGGTCCGAGAAAACCGAACCCTCCACCGGTTAACCAGTGTATAGGGGCAAAGAAAATAACCGCATAAGGTAGCACAAGGCAGAGCAAATAGATGTTTAGCACATCCGGCAAAAGCTTGTGCTGGAGGTCGATGAAGAAATGGCAGATGAGGACGCAGGAGATGGCCGCTAAAAAGAGCCATTGAAAAATGGATGCAGAAGTTAAATTTGTGGGAAAGCTCAAATAAAAAATTAGCCCTGACGCAAGCTCCACGAGAGCATAACGAACACTGATGGGCGCCAAACAAGACCGACACTTTCCTTTGAGAAGTATCCAGCTCACAACGGGCACATTACACCACCACGGAATGGCCGCAGCACACTTCGGGCAAGCTGAGCGCGCGAGGACAAGATCTTTGCCTAGTGGGAGGCGGTAAATGACAACATTAAGGAAGCTCCCTATGAGAAGACCAAAAATGCCCGCGTAGACTTTAAACAGCTCGTCCAAGGGTACCTCTCCTCTAATTAAAATCTTTTTTGCGGATCACCAAACAGATAAGGACAGCAAGAAAAGTCGCATAACAAATGCCATAGAGAAACATTGAGTTTAGCCATCCGGCAGGAGGGACGAGTTCGTAGATGACCATGTCCTTAAGATTGAACTTGTAGAAACCTGGGAAGAGGTAATGGAAAAAATCCAAGACTCGACCTAGGGCCGGGCGAAGTTGCACATAGAGCGAGTTTCGCGTCTCGCCGATGGCATGACCTGCCACCAAGAGAATGAGTGAAAAAATGACTGTCAGGGAGGTGTTCGCCCCCAAAGACAATAGGACCACAACCAGCATGAGAATAACGCACTCTAGAATCGAAGCCAAAAACGCACAAAGCACGAGCCACGATGGAGGCAATCCTAGCAACCATGCGACGCTCACCGCCGCCACACCAAGCACGGCAAGGTTAATCATTAAGAACAGGCTGAGTCCTGCCATTTTTCCGATGAGGAAAGCCTCCCGCGAAATCGGCCGGGAGATGACCATGTAAATCGTGCGCGATTCAATTTCACGGGAGATCAGAGTCACACCCATGAAAACGGCAATTCCGTATCCCGACACCGAGAGCGCAGCGAGGCCGACATCGAGCGCCACACGTGCCGGGACCCCAAAAGTAAATTCAGATGCCAACCAGGCCAAAAGAGCGATTCCCAGACTCATGACAAAAGCACTGATGAGAACTTTGCTCTTGAGGAGTTCCTTGAGCGTGTAGTTTGCAACAATCACGACGGGCTTCAAAGTCATCAAAGTGCCACCTTGCCTTTGATCTGATAAAACACCTCTTCCAGTGATTTCCGGCTCTGCTCCATTCCTAAAATCGGAATGCGCGAGTCTAGAAGTTCGCGCAGAAGATTCTCTTGATCCTGCTGACTGACTTCCCATCGGACGATCTCATCGCTCAGTTTTTCTTTGGCCACAAACGGTGTCCGCAAGATCTTATCCGTTGCGGGTGTTTTCACCCAAAAGGTCTGACCGACGTTTTCACGCATGAGCTTATCTACTGAGCCTTGATAGGCCAGCTTGCCACTGGAGAGGAAGACGACCTCACTACAGATCTCTTCAACGTCAGGGACAACGTGGCTACTGAAGAAGACCGTCTTACCCGAGGCATGAAGCTCACGCATGATCGCCTTGAGTTCCTGTCTCCCAACGGGATCAAGACCTGACAAGGGTTCATCTAAGATGATGAGCGTTGGTTCATGGATGACGACGGTAAGAAAGCCTAACCGCTGCAGCATCCCCTTGGAATAGGTCCGAAGATAGCGATCGAGGGCGTGATCAATTCGTAACTTGGGGGCCCAAAGTTTTGCTCGTTCTTTGATGGTCGTTTTTGAGAGTCCTTGAAGTTCGCCCATGAAGGAAACAAACTCGTGTCCCTTGAGGTGTGGATAGAAATAGGGCCTCTCTGGTAGGAAGCCAATTTTGCTGAGCGCATTTTTTAAGTTTCCACCCAGCTCTGCACCGTAGACAACGCTTCCTTGGTCGGCCCTGATGAAATCGAGCATGATCTTCATCGAAGTTGTTTTACCGGCACCGTTCGCACCAAGGAAACCCACCATGCTTTGGGATTTGATGTGGAGATTGACCGACTCGAGTGCGACTACTGGAGCCGTCAAAATGTCAGTCTTAAAAACTTTTGTTATATTCTCGAATCTCAGCATATTATCAATTCTGTATGCTCCTTACTTCTAAAGCAACCCAAACAAGTTTCTTATACCTGACTGCTTTAGGTCTCGGGATTGCCAGTTGCTACTTTAGTTTCAAGTCCCCTGAGCACACTATCCAGGTGAGTCTTCAAAACCACAACATCACACCACGGACAAGCACCCTTCGTTATTTTTCTCTCGGTCTCAAACGATCAATTGCAGACATCATTTGGATTCACACCCTGATGGAGAGCGACACCGATCACTACAAAGCGAAGGATCTTAGGTCGTGGATGTATCTTCGATTTGCCGCCATCGCCGAACTGGACCCGCTGTTCTACGAAAACTACCGCTACGGAGGCGAGTATCTGATGATCATCAAAGATGATCTGCTGGCCTCAGAAGTTCTCCTCAAAGAAGGTCTGCGGCACTATCCCGAGGATGTCTCGCTCAATTGGCAGCTCGGCTATCTCTTCGCGATAGAAAGAAACAAGCCCCACGAAGCCATGCCGTATCTGGATCGCATCCGTTTCAATCCGCGACGGCCTCAGATGTTTGACAGCCTCTACACTCGCATTGCCACGGGAACTCTAGGAAACAAGGAAGCCTTCGATTACGCGCTGGAGGTATGGAAGGGCCACGAAGAAGGAACTCCGATCAAGACGCGATTAGGGCTTTTGCTTTATACGCTGAAGGCGACCATGGATCTTGAGTGTCTGAATAAAAATCTCCGCGACTGTGCACGCGATGACTTTGACGGGATGCCCTACGTTTACCAAGGGGGAATCTGGAGGGCGCAGAAGAGTTTGCTTAAGTTGCAAAAAAAAGCGCTCCCCGGAAGGGAGCGCTGAGAAATGGAAGATCGAGTTCCTTACTAGTAACCAGCACGTACCTGTCTAAGGAGCTTGGCTTCGTTGATGCTGAAAGCAGATGCTGTTGTTGCAGCTGCAAAGTTCCGATCAACGACACCAACCGCACCGAGCAGAAACGTATCAACCGCTACGGCGGTGGTACCCGCATCAGCCGCAGCGAAAGCTGTCAAAGCAGCCGCAGATCCAGTGGTCTTACCTGCTGGAAAAATTTCTGCAGTGGCCGCGCAACCTGTTGCACCGTTTGCAGTGAGGATCGTCGCAATACCGGCAGCGACGGTAGAACCGGTTCCGTAGCCTGTGACGTAGATACGCTGTGCAATTTCGTTGTCAGGGTTGTAGCCCATGAATCTCAAGCACGCACCATAAGTGTCGTAGTCTGAGTAGAAGGACTGTTGAGCGGTGTACATCGCCGAAAGTTGAAGTTTCGCTTCAGAGGTCTTCGACTTGGCTTGGTATTTCTTAAAGTTAGGAATCGCCACTGCAGACAACACACCAATGATGGCCACAACGACCATCAATTCGACGAGAGTAAAACCATCGTCTTTCATACGCATCAAACTCTTCATATCTACTCCTGGTTATCGACCATTAAGAGGTCGAAAATTTCAAGCATCGTTTTATTGCGAGGCTTGTTTTTTTTAGTTCTGCTTTCAAACCTTACTGGCATTAAGAGCCCGAATGGCTAGATTGCTTCACTTAAAAATATTGTAAGACTCTTCTCGGTTTTGATCTAAAAAAAATCAAGTCTTCGCTAAGCCTCTGATTTCCCTTTCTGTTTTTGTGGGGGCAATTCCTCGCCCCCACGATTTTGCCTCAATTACTTGGCTATTCAATCGGTCTCGCAGATTCAGCCTCGTCAGCACCGCCCGCCGCCATGAAGACTGGCAGGTACATGGCAATCAAAACGATGGCAATCATGCCACCTAAAACTACGAGGATAAGTGGCTCAATCAATTTTGTTAGGTTAGCGACGACTTCGGCGACCTCTTCTTCAAAGACGTTTGCCACTTTGAGCAGCATGGTGTCCAGGTTACCAGTGGACTCGCCCACCTTAATCATCTGAACGACGAGTTCGGGAAAGTACTTAATACGTCCTAATGGCTCGGTAATAGATTTACCTTCCGTCACCGCCTTCCGTACGGCAGTGAAGTCTTTAGCGATCTGCTGGTTATCCAAGGTTTCGATACAAATATCCAGAGCGTCAAGAATCGGGACACCAGCAGACAACATGGTCGAAAGTGTCCGCGTGAATGAACCGAGGTTAGCCTTGATGATGAGCTCACCGAACAAAGGTGTTTTCATGAGGAAACGATCCCACGCAAGCTTTCCTTCACGGGTTTTGATGAAGTTAACAAATAGCATAAGGCCGGCGACGATAATCGGGATCATCAGGAGCGTATAGTTTTGGAAAAAATCAGAAACATCGATA
>JAIXOY010000199.1 GCA_027486525.1 Pseudomonadota bacterium | reverse complement strand
CTTCCTCACTACGACCTAAAAGCTTGAAGCGGCGATCTGCATGGGCGCCCTTCTCCTCTACCCACACCGCACGGTCTCCCACGGGATAGCGAATGATCGGCATGAGCGTGCGGTCGAGATAAGTTACAAACGCCTTTCCTTCAACGCCTAAAGCGTCGATGGCCTGGCCAGTGGCTTCATCGATGATTTCAAAAATCGTCTCCGCACCGAAGGTGCGATGCTCTTCCGGGGCACAACTTGGATCGGCATAACCTAAGAGACCGGCGTCCACACTGGCATAGCCAATGGATTGAATGGTGACGCCGGGGAAAATCTCCAGCAAACGCTCCCGTTGGTCCTCGTAGAGGCTTTCACCACCAAAGAGCAAACGCTTGAGGCTTGGGGCGCGGCCGCCCTCTTTTGCCATGGTCTCTGCGAGCTGCACGAGAAGTGTCGGAGTTCCAGCGACAGTGGTAGCACTGAGATCACGAATGGTTTTGAGCACTGATTCCGGCGACGTCGCCCCTCCAAGCGGCAGATGCAGACTGCCCTTGGTGGCTTCTTCAAAGGATTTCATGATGAAGATGAACGATGCGTAGAGCTCACCCGCGTAGAACAAGTTCGCGACGCGCTCGCCCTCTTGGAGACCACCCGCGGTGAGTCCACGGCCAAAGGTGCGACAGAAATGCGTCCACTCGTTGCGACTAAAAACTGAGAACTTCGGCGCGCCGGTAGTGCCACCGCTCTTAAAAACGATGCCATCAATCATAGGGCCCGTGAGAAGCGTGTTGTCTTGAAGAGAGTTGGCCTTCCAGAATTCAGCTGAATCGATGACAGGCAAAAGAGCCAGGAGTTCAGCGTCGCTCGTCGGCAGCTTGCTGGGAAGGTTTTTGTAAAGTTCACGATAGAACGGCGACTTCACACGCACGAAAGCAACAAGACTCTGAAGGCTCATACACGCCTCCGGTCGATCACATGAATCAGCTTGCCACTACCCGCGGTGCGCTCGAGCTGCGCCGAGGTCACACGTTCCACACGCCAGGTGAGCACACGGTCTTGCAGAACGGCTTCTTTAAAGTCGGGTTCGTGCTGAATGAAAATTTTTTCGATGACGGCGTTCGGCGGTGCCTTCGATTCATCAAGGATGAGGATCATCTGTTCGGGAGCCCCTGGCTTTTCGCCCGGAAGAATCTTGAGTTGCATCTCCCCTGCATAGCCCGCTTCTTCGGCGAGAACGCGGCTCATGCGGGCGTAGTTAAAAAATGATGAACCCACCCGAACCACATCGCCATGACGTCCTAAGAGTTCCACGCGCAGACCAGGACGACCGCACCCACACGCATCCGGCAAACGACGAACGAGATCGCCCAGGTCATAACGACGGATGTTTTGTCCTTCCCGCAGGTGCGTGGTGGCCAGGAGACGGCCATTATCACTTGGCGTGTCTGAGTCCAAGGCAACGATTTCGAAAGTGTGCGAGTCGTTATGCAGATGATGCTCGGACCCTTTCATGTGCGTGCACTGATAGCCCAAGGGGCCCGCATCCACACTGCCGTAGGCAGCCGAAGCAATCAGCTCCACGCCGTAGGTCTCTTGCAAATGTCGTTTTTGTGATTCTTGGAAATGCTCGCCACCGTAGAAGATCTTTTTCACGATACGATGCTTCTTAAAGAGCGCATCGTTGGCGGCAAAAAGTTGCACGAGATACGAGGGCATGCCAAGAAGTGTGTCCGCTCGATGAGTCACAATAGATTCGCCCACCGCTTCATGCTCCGGCAGCGCTGCCATCGGGAATTGAACGGCTTCAAGTTGTTCGAGGATGGTAAAGAAGCTCACGAAGCCACCATACAGGCCGCCGCCAAAGAAAAGATTCATGCACCGATCAGAGGCGGGGCTCAGCCCAGCGGCTAACAGGCCATAACCGGCGAGTCGCATTTGCGCGTGGTAATCAGCATAGGTGAAGCGGGAGAATTTCGGCGCTCCGGAACTGCCACCACTCCTAAAAGTAAGGGCGGCCATCTCGTCGCTGACTTCCATCGCCTGGAAGTCTTCTTTGCCCATGATCTTGCCCGTGAGTTTGGTCGCGGGAGTGGGTTTCAATTCATCCAGGCGACCAATCTGCTGGAAGCGCTCGTCGCCGCGCAAGGAAATACGCTTGGCATAACGGGTGAGCGCGAAGACACCATCGTGCGGTTCACCTTCATAGGAGCCCATCATACTGCCGACGGGAGTCACACGAAGAACACCTGCAGTGGATAGCATCGTTGTAAGTTGAGTGGTTTCAAGTGGCGTCGCAGAGACACCGGCGGTCTGCAAATAGCGGCGCAACGGTCGCAAAGTTCCGATGAGTTCTCTGCGGGTAATGGCTTTCACCCACAAACTGCGATAGAGCGGCGAAGGACGCAGTCCTGGTTTGCTATCAATCAATAAGCGCCAGCCGTCGCCCTTAATCGTGTCGCCTTCGCCCAGTGCACGTTTGAGTTCTTGCATGCGTGTGACCACGGTGATTTCACTTTGCTCCGCCATGTCCGGTGTGCGCGCCGGAATGTCAGATGCCATGGCCTCAAAGGTAATGGCGAGTGCCTGTGAGAACGCATCGAGCGCCTCTTTTTCATCGGTTTCAAGATACACACACTGTGGCGCTGAGCAGGCCTGCTGATCCCCTTCACAGACTTCTTTTACCAAACCCATCAACGCATCCGGCGTCACACCTGCTGGCGTGAAGTAGGCAAAAGAAATTTTCGGGCCCCAATCTACAAAGCGCGCGCCTTCGGGCGTCATCTCGCGCAAGGAACGAATGGCTTCTTCCCCACCCCAGGCGGCGACACCGTCGGCCTGCGCGAGAAGATTCTTCATCTGTTCTTTGTCACTTGAAGGAACGCGAGCGGCGTGGATGCGGGCACGAAGGGCGCCTGACGGCTCGCACTTCGCAAGCTGTGTGAGCGCTTCGATGGCAAAGTCAGATTCGCCGGATGAAAGCTTCAAGAAGTTCACGTTTCCGGCGAGCAGTCCTTCCACCACGCTCAAGAAACCTACGGTCCAGGCGTTAGACGGGGCAACGTGGACGATCAAACCTAATGGCGCCCAGCCTTCGAACACCGCTTGCTGAAAATCCACACGACGAAGCGCGAACGGATCTTCATCGCCGAGTTCGCGGCGAAGTTTCGCCTTTAGAGTCTTGGTTTGCAAGAAGGCCTTGATGCCATCGAGCCCTTCGATAATTTCGTGCTCTGGAATATCTGCGGCTTTGAGAATCGTTGTCGCCTTGCTGCGAAACTCCGCCCCTTCATTCAAACCTTCAGCGAATTTTACAAAAGCTGCCAGCAATTCACTGGTCGAGAGCGGAAGACTCAAGGCCTCACCTGTTAATTGCGCCAAACTTTCAAAGGAGTTCTTCATTTAAGACTTCCCCAGAATTTCGGCCGCCGCAATAGCGCAGGATTTATTTTGTGTGGTGCCCGCACGGCCCTGCAGTCTGAAAAATGGACGCGCATTGCCGCAAGGACAGTTCGCATGCAAAGAAGCGAGATCACCCATGACAACCGCATGGGCCGGCATGGAGGTCATATAAGGAGAAACAAAAGAAAGGAATCCGACGCCGTCTTTGAGCGGCGCCAGGGTTTTCACATCACGGATAATAACCTCAGACCAAACCGGAATGTGAAACTCGTGGTGCGCGCATTCAACATAAGGAATGCAATGCTCGACAGAGCCAAAGCCATCACGCAGACGCTCGTCAGGAATGCCGAGCACACGCGTCGCTTGGGCGTAGAGTTCTTTTTTGGGAATCGCCTTTGAAGCCTTGCCTTTCCAACCGCCGCCCAAAAAGACCAGGGAGTCGGGGTGTAGCTTCAAAGTAATGCCGAGTTTATCCATGCGCTCAAGAGTCTCGGCTAAGAACGCCGGGAAACCAAAGATACGCACCGGCAGACCGGCGGTTTCGAAGCGGCGCAAAGCTGCCAAAACGCCCGAGAAATCAAAATTATGCGAACCATCACCTTGCAACCGAAGCGCAATGCTCACTTCATCAGCGGGAGCATACTTGCAGAGATAGTGATCGGTGTACGCGGTGCCGAGCTTTGAGCCTTCTTCCGTCTCGTAGGTGTACAGCAGGTAATTCACTTTCTGTTCGGGTGTCACCCAGCCGTAGTGCTCGAAGATGCGATCGAGCATGGTCTGCGGAGCCTTGATGCTCCAGTTGTCAAAGAACACCTGAGACTTCTGGCCAGTGGTGCCCGACGACGTGAGGTGAAGGGCCACGTCTTCGCGGGGAACTGACAAGACTTCGTGTTCTTTAAAAAAATGCGCCAGCACCGCGGGGATGTTGGCGAGATCAGTCTTGGTTTTAATCAAGGCCGGTGTGAAGTTCTCAAGCTCGGCGAGCTTACGATAAAAAAACGAGTTCTCCATGTGCCAGGCCGTCACATCGCGCATGGACTGGAGGAAATCCACTTCCAGCATGGAGTCGTAGGGGTGCTTAAAGTCCAAACAGACTTTCTGCACACTCGCCAAGCGACTTTGATCGGGAACGACTAAATCACTCATAGTCGTTAAACACTTCGAGCGTGTCGAGGTGCATCTTCTTCCACAGCTCGACGTACTGATCCATGTAGGGCTTGAACGAACTATCGATGGTGATGCCACGGAAATTGAGCGGCTCCACGGTGCGACTCATCACCACGAAATCCATCGGAACACCGTCACGACTCATCATCGCGGGATAGAGCGCCGACGGCAGGAACTGAGATTGGATCAACACTTCGATCGAGCGAATATGCTCAACGCTGATCAAGACTTCGATGTACGACACGCCTTGCTCACGCAACAGGCGCATGAGCGAGCGGAACATGCCACGCAACTCAAAAACCGGTTTACCGAAATTCACGATCGCGCAGTAGCCATCACCTTTTGAGAGATGGGCCCAAACCTGGGTCGTGCCGTCGGGTGTTTCGATCAAGGTGTTCGGGCCATGGAATGGGTAGAAGCGGTCGTAGGGATCCGTGAACGTTTTTTGAAAGAGGCGGTTCACATGGTTCGGCGCATGGATGCACTCAAACTTCACGTCACGATTTTCTTCCGGCAAAAGCGGTGGTGCATCGAAGGTCACGGAGCCCATGGGCAGACCACGCTCGACAAGCTCGTTATTGAGAACGGCGTAGATCGGTGCGAGCTTGCCGTGGGTGCGGATGGGCTTGCGTTTTTCTAAGACGCCTTTGCGAAACTTGGCAAAGAGAGTGAAGGTTTCGTAGTCGGTGAGTTTGTGCGCGTTGGGGAAAATACCGAGAGATAAAAATCCACACTCGATGAAAATGCGCTGGGGCCCCATGCTCACCGTGCGAACGGTGGTGTACATGGAATCGATCACGCCTTCGGCCAACAACTCTTCCACCATGGGGCCGATCATGCGTGTGGCAAGGGCTTGCCCGCGATAGGCCGACTTCACCACCGCCGCGGAAACCTTGCCCACGCGATCTGCGCGATCGAGTTCGAACACCACAGAACCGGCGATTTTATTTTTTTCTACGTCACGGGCGACGAGCCACACATAGGCTTCCGACGAAATAGTATGCGCCATCAGCGTACGGTCAGTGCCGTACCTCACGGGATAGTCCGCGCCGTAGATCTCAAAGTAGAGTTTCAACAGCTCATCGACGTCGTCGAGGCGCGCTTTATCAATCACGAGCTCCATGGGCGCACTATAGCTTTAAGGCCAAACAAGAGGGATAAACCGGGTATTTTTTCCATGACCGCTGGACGGTTTTCAGAGGGGGCCTTATCCCCTACAAATGCCACGCCCGACCCCTAACTCCGGTGACCTACCTCTAGGCCTGATTTATCAGCGCCATTTTCTCACCCGTGAGCAAAGGGCCCAGCTATTGGCCTGGATCGAAACCCTCCATCCCCTCTGGGAAATGCGCTTCTCGGTCAATAACCCACCCCCACCCAGTGATAAGCAACGCCGCCTGTTGCGTCCAGTTTACTGGCTCGGGAATTGGCAGTTCGCTTGCTTAGATTATTACCATCCACCGGAAGGAATTCTGCATCGGTGTGTGAAGGCCGAACCCTACCCAAAACTTTTAGCCGAGGTGGTTGATCGCATTGAATTTGTCGCACGAAAGCGGTTGCCGAAAAACTTTTTCCCAGAAAAATGGCGCCTCAACACGTGCCTCGTGAATTTCTATGGAAGTGAGTTTTCAGACGAGAAATGGGTCGATAACGCGCGCGTGGGTGAGCACAAAGATTTTGAACCGGGGCCAGTAGGCTCGCTGTCTTTTGGTGATCGCGCGTTCTTTCAATTTGTGGAAGGCAAGGCGACGTTGGGCAAAAGCAACGAAGTGCTCTCGCAGTGGTTAGAAGACTCGTCGCTGCAAATTTTCGGTGGGGATCGTTGGAAAAAGCAAACCTTCCATCGTGTTCAACGTGTGGAAGACAAGCGCGGTGAACTCCTAGGTCCCCCCATCGAAGGCTTCCGCACTCGCCGGATTAACTTCACCTTCCGCTACGTCCCCGAAGAACACATCCTCCCCTGGGGGAGCCTGCCCTCTCCGCAACAGGCAGATACCCTTCCTTATATGCAGGAACTGGCTGCTAACTCCTTGTTTTTCAAGGCTGCCATCCCGCACACCTAAATCACTCAAGTATTCCCTCATTCCTGACGAAAAGAGTCTTGAATCACAGGTAGAAACAGAGGGGTTGTGGCGGTGTTGAGACTGATCACAGGCATACTCATGCTCGGATGGGCCATGGCCGTTCAAGCAGAGATACGCTGGCTCGAAGGCCAGCTGCGTCCACTTGGGACGGATGGAGCTCTCATCCAGAGTTTCACCGATCGCTCCCAAAGTTACGTGTACGATCAGGCGCTCGCCATCATCGCCTTCACGCGTGCGGGCGAACTTGCCAACGCCAAGAAGCTGGTGCACGCGCTCCAACAACTCCACAACGCCGATGGCACTTGGTACTTCTCCTACTACCTGGATGGGAAAAGTCCTCACCCGGTTGAAGGCGACATGCGACCGCACGGCGCGATCGCCTGGGCCGGGCTCGCCATTCTCACGTACGAAAAAGCATCCCAGGATCGCAGCTATCGCAAAGTGTGGAAGAAGACGCTGACCTATCTTGAAAAAAACATCGTCTTCATTCCGCGACTCAAGCAGCACGGCCTCACATTCTCCTCGGTAGATAACATAAAAACCAAGTGGGACGAACGTGAAGTGGCGGCCCTTGAACATGCCCTGGATGCGGTGGCGACATTCCGTCTGGCCCACCAACTCACGCAAGAGAAGCGCTGGAAGAAAGCTCAGAAAAAGCTAGAAGAGTTTTCGGTGAGTCTTTGGGATGAGGCCGAAGGTCACTTCTGGTCTGGCGCGAGCGTGCTCACCGGTAGAATTAACCGCGGGGAATTCTATCTCGACAATCAATCCTGGAGTGCGCTGGCACTCTCCCACCTTCCACTCAAAGACAAGTTTCGAAGTGCGCTCATGGCCTCCTGTCGACTCTCCGTCGTGAGCGGCAATCGCCATGGCTTTGCTGAAAGCCGCACCCCTGCCTCACAGCAGGAATTCATTTGGTCCGAAGGCACGGCCGGCAAGGCCCTCGCCCTTCACCTGCAAGACGCTCAATGCACGGGGACCCAAGCCTCGCGCTACCTGGATACACTTGAATCCATGAAGATTGCCGGCGGGGTTCAGTACGTCGATCGCCCTAATATCGTCGACTTCTCCGATGCCCCGAGTGTGGCCGGTACCGTGTGGACGTGGTTTCTGCGACATAAGATCAATCCCCTCGACCTGTAAAATCCTCCCGCCGGACCCTCCGCTCCTCCGACCTGTGGCATGCTCACGCCATGGGATTTCTCCTGGCTTTTTTCTTGATGTTTTCGAGCGCCGCTACCGCGCAGACCACACCTTCGGCTTTTCCGGTGGAGCACATCTCCTACGTCGATTCGGCCAATCTTCGCACGAGCCTTGAACCGAGCCACGCGCGCGTCGCGGTGGTTTTCTCCGACGGCTCTTGCTTGTGGACGTCGTTTCCGACGCGTTCTTGCTTTCTGTTCGAGCGCAAGCTCGACTCCCACGGTGTCGAAATCAAAACTTTCGGCTGGCAGCTCCTCGGCGTCGACGTGGGCTTCCGCAACCTTGATCTCTTGCAGATTTTTCCCATCAACACTCGGCCGACTGTGATGTTTTTTGAAAACGGTGTCTGGGTCGGACAACTCGAACCCGATCACTCGATCAAAGAGAATGAGGACTTGAAAATTTCTTGGCAGGATGAACTCGCGCAGCGAGTGCTCGAGTTCGCAAAAAAAACCTAGGCCTCGCCTAGCTCAGTTAATCGTTTCTCAAACCCGGCCAGCAAGGCATCGTGATCAAGGCTCACCTTCGTGAGGTCTTCAAACGCCGTATCGATCGACTTGCGGAGCACGCCGAGCTCTTTGGCCAGAGCGGCGACGTCTCCCCCGCCTTCGATCAACTTGTTCTCCAGCGTGTTCGCGCGTTTTTCTTGGGCGTCGATGTCATGCTCGAGCACTTCGATTTTTTTCTTCAGTGGACTCAGCGTGCGAGACCGCTCTTGGATGATTTCGGTGCGCAAACGCTTCACTTCATTGCGATCGCGTTTCACCACGGGCTTCGCCATGCTTTCTTCTTCATCACCCCAGCCGCCACGATTAAGAAAGTCCTCGTAATCGCCGAGCACGAATTCGGCGCGATCACCCCGGAACACGATGAGCTTTTGCGCCAGCTGACGCACAAACTCTTCGGAGTGGGTCACCACAATGACGGCACCAGGATACACTTTGAGTTCTTCCAGCAAAGCTTCCACAGACTGCTGATCCAAGTGGTTGGAGGGCTCATCCAACAGCAGCAAGTTCGTTGGACACGCCAGCAGCTTCCCGATGAGAACCCGCGCACGCTCGCCACCGGACAGCACCGACACTTTCTTCTTCGCGAGATCACCGGAGAACATCATCGTGCCGCAGATACTCCGCACACGCTGCTGTCCCAAGCCAGGATTCGCGGAACTGATCTCTTCTTCCACGGTGCTATTGCTACTCAAGCGCGAGATGTTCGTTTGGCCGAAGTGGCCCAGCAACATGGAAGGATGCTGGCGAATGCTGCCGGTGTCAGGAGTAATCTCTCCTGCGATGACGTTGAGGAGCGTGGATTTACCTTTCCCGTTTTTTCCGATCACCGCGATCTTGTCGTTGCGCTGAATGGCAAAATTCAGATCGCGGAAGAGCGGAGTCGTCTTGTCCCACCCGAAGCTCAGATCTTTAATTTCAAGCAGCGTTTTCCCCGGACAGTCGCTGTGATTAAAACTGAAGTCCAGTGTCTGCACCGCGGCCAGCTCATTCATCTCCCCCATCTTCTCCAGCATCTTCATGCGGGACTGCGCCTGGGTGGCCTTGCTCGCTTTCGCCTTAAAGCGTTCGACGAAGTCTTCCATCTCTTTGCGCTTCCGATCGAGATTCGCGCGGGTTTTTTCGTAGATGTCTTCTTCTTCGGCGAGCTTGGCGTAAAAATTCTTTGTGCCGCCAGGAACTTTCACTAGTTTTTGGCGCCAGAGTCCCATGGTGTGCGACGTCACTGAATCCATGAAGCCACTATCGTGGGTAATAAGGATCAGTTCACCGCGAAAGGCACGGAGCCAGCTCGTGAGCCAGCGCATGCCGACGATGTCGAGGTAGTTGGTCGGCTCGTCCAAGAAGAGGCAGTCGGGGTCCTGCAGGAGAACTTTCGCAAGATTCAAGCGAATCTGCATGCCGCCGGAAAACTCCCCGGGAGCCCGGGAAAAATCCGCGAGGCCAAAACCAAGTCCCATGAGGATTTTTTCTGCGCGGAAGGAGTCGAACTTCTGGTCATCCGGCAGGGCCAGGCACGCCTCTTGGAGAATCGTGGGCTCCGTGAATTTCAAGTGCTGCTTGAGGGTCGCCACGCGGTAGCGCGAAGGAATGGTGATGTTGCCTTCGTCCGGTGACTCTTCCTGCAAGAGGAGTTTGAGGAGCGTGGACTTGCCCGCGCCGTTGCGGCCCACTAAACCGATCTTCTCTCCACGACCGAGAGTGAAATTGAGGTCATCGAAGAGAACCTGCATGCCGTAGGATTTGGCGAGACCCGTGACTTGAATCATGGGCTAGGCAACGGTGGATCGAAGGGTGGCGTAGGGTCTTCGGCTTGGGTAGGCACGGCTGCATCAAGCGGAGCTGCATCGGGAACGGTCTGGGTGCCATTGGTTTCGGCGGGAGTCATGTTCAGCGCCAACTGCAGCGTGCGCACACATGCGTCAGCATAGAGCCGAGCCGTCACGCTCAAGGTGCCATCGGCCTTCAACAGATTGGTCGCTGCGAGGCGACTCTCTAGAAAATCTTTTTTCGCTTCTGGTGTGACTTCTGGGGGGATGAGGTTGACCAGAACACAGAGCTTGTCTTCGCCACTTTTCCCCAACAACTCACAGACAAGGCCCGGAACACTGTCGAAGCCGCGCGCAATCACGCCCCGCAGATGCTCTTTGTTTTCTCCCTGCAGTTGCGGCAGCAGTTGCACGAGAAGCCGCAGGGTGAGCTTATCGCCTTGCTGCACATTCGAAACGGCTCGGTTAATCTCTGTCTTGAGAGCAGCGTCGAGGGTCAAGCCAAACTGAGCTTTGTTGACGGTGAATTCCGATTGCACGATCCCTAGCAAGGTTTCGTCGGGCGTCCGGTTGAACTGGGCAAACAGGGTCAACACGCGCTCTTTGGGCGTGATCTGCAAGGGCTTATCCTGATCCACTGCGGGTGGCGGCTCGGGCTTGTAGCTCGCACTATCTTCCTCCACTGCGGCCGGTGGGTTTCCGACTAGAGCTCCCACGCGTTGCTTGACCTGCTCTACGCAGGAAGTGAGCCAGAATAGATTAATGATCAGAATAAGAGATTTCACGTTCCCAAGAATACCCCGAAATTCTATGATGAGGCCATGCCTGCTCTCTATTCATCACTATCATTACTCGATGGAATCGTCTTTTTTGCGATTCTGGCGCTCACTGTCGCCTCCGTCTGGTGGGGTGGACGCGTCGCTAAACGCGCCGGCGGTGACGAGAACTCTCCACTCGAACTTCTCCTCATGGGTCGACGCCTCACCTTGCCCTTGTTTGTCACATCGCTCGTGGCGACCTGGTACGGCGGGATTTTCGGTGTCACGGCACTCACCTTCGAACGCGGTGTCTTCAACTTCGTCACTCAGGGCGCTTTTTGGTACGGCACCTACATTTTCTTCGCCGTCTTTCTCGTCAGCCGAGTACGCATGTACGACGCCACCGGACTCGCCGATCTCTCGGGAAAGATGTTCGGCAGCCGAGCGCGCCAACTCACGGCCGTGCTGGCCTTCGCGAATCTCTTGCCCATCGGCTACGTCGCGGGCCTGGGACATTTTCTGGGACCACTCTTGGGCATCGGCTGGTGGCACGCGGCCCTCATCGGTTTGCTATTGCTCTACTGCTACGGACTCTGGGGCGGCCTGCGTGCCGTGGTTTATCCTGACTTCATCCAATGCATCGTCATGGTGATTTCGGTCTGGACCATCGTGCTGTTTTGCTGGGCCCACTACGGTGGTTACGAATTTCTACAAGCGAATGTTCCAACAGCTCACTGGGATCCGAGCGGTGGCAATGACTGGGGCGCACTGTTCATCTGGGGCGCGATCGCCCTCGGTACTTTGGTGGATCCGAATTTTCACCAACGGGTGCAAGCGGCGAAAGATTTAAAAACCGCGAAACGTGGACTTTACATCGCGACGGGGATTTGGATTATCTTCGACATCGCCACGACACTCGGTGGCCTTTACGCCCGTGCCGTTTTGCCGAACGCCCTTCCAGAACAGTCTTACTTGCTCCTCGGCCTGCAAGAGCTGCCGAGCGGATTTCGCGGACTATTCCTGGCCGGCATTCTCGCCACGATTCTTTCAACACTCGATTCTTATCTCTTCACGGCCGGTGCCGCACTGACGGCTGATCTCTTGAAGAAACAAGGCAAGTGGTGGCTCAAGGGCGGCATGATTTTTTGTGGCATCGTAGCTTGGTTAATCGCGCCACTCTTTGGCGGCAGCATTGTGTTGGTGTGGAAAACTTTGGGCGGCATGATTTCTGCCTGCCTTCTCCCCGCCTTACTGTGGGGGCTGTGGCGCCCCGGCAAATTATCAGAAAAAGGATTTTTGTCCTCTGTTGTGCCAGGCATCGTAGGCATGACGCTCTTCTCTATCGCCAACAAGTACTGGCCTATACCTTTTGACGAATTCTATGCCGGCCTTACATTCTCCATTATAGGTCTTGTCTACTCGCTAACGCGCAGCACTTCGGTAGCATCCCCTCACTAGACCTGCTATCGTCTTCTTCTCCAAATTCTTAGCAAAGGATGTGTTCGCGTGAGTACGAACAAAGACGCTTCTAACGAAGAAAAATACCGTCAGGCCCTTGATTACCATTCCCAAGGCCGCCCCGGTAAAATCGAAATCACTTCAACGAAACCGTGCCTTACCGCACGCGATCTTTCTCTCGCCTACTCTCCCGGTGTGGCCGGTCCATGTCTTGAGATCGCGAAGAACCCCGAGGACGTCTACAAGTACACCGCCAAAGGAAACCTGGTGGCTGTTCTCTCAAACGGCACCGCCGTTCTGGGTCTTGGCAACATCGGTCCCCTCGCCAGCAAACCGGTGATGGAAGGGAAAGGCGTTCTCTTCAAGCGCTTCGCTGACATCGACGTCTTCGACATCGAGATCAACGCGCTGACCGTGGAAGAAGTCGTTCGCACGGTGAAAGCCCTCGAGCCGACCTTCGGTGGCGTGAACCTCGAAGACATCAAAGCCCCGGAGTGCTTCGAGATCGAGAAGGCCCTCATCGAGATCATGGACATCCCGGTGTTCCACGACGACCAACACGGCACCGCCATCATCGGTGGCGCTGCGCTCTTGAACGCTCTGGAAATCACCAAGCGCGATATCTCACAAGTGAAGATGGTCGTGAGCGGCGCCGGCGCGGCCGCCATCGCCTGCTGCAATTTCTTCGTCGACCTCGGCATCAAGAAAGAAAACCTCACGATGGTCGATTCGAAGGGCGTGATCTACAAGGGCCGCACCGACGGCATGAACAAGTACAAAGACATGTACGCCGTCGACACGAAGGCCCGCACACTCGCCGATGCCATGAAAAACTGCGACGTCTTCATCGGTTGCTCCGCCAAAGGACTCGTGTCGAAAGACATGGTACGAAGCATGGCGAAGGACCCTATCATTTTCGCCATGGCGAACCCCGATCCGGAGATCACTCCAGAAGAGGTCGCTGAGGTCCGTGACGATGCGATCATGGCCACAGGCCGCACGGACTACCCGAACCAAGTGAACAACGTACTCGGCTTCCCGTTCATCTTCCGTGGTGCCCTCGACGTGCGTGCGCGCAAGATCAACGAAGCCATGAAGATCGCTGCGGCCCGTGCACTTGCGGAGCTCGCCAAAGAAGAAGTTCCCGAGGAAGTGAAGCGTGCCTACGGGAATGAAAACTTCTCCTTCGGCCGCCAGTACTTGATTCCGAAACCATTTGATAAGCGCGTGCTCACGCGCGTCTGCCCGGCGGTCGCCAAAGCGGCGATGGACTCGGGTGTTGCGCGCATCCACATCGAAGACCTCAACCTCTACGCCCAGTCGCTCACCGAGCGCATGGGCCAGGGTGGCTCGTTCATGCGCCACATCCGCTCACGTCTTCCGGGCAGTGACCGGCCGAAAATTATTTTTGCGGAAGGAACAGAGCCTCGCGTATTGAAAGCTGTTTCGACGTTGGTCGATGAAGGTTTGATCGCTCGGATTCTTCTCGGCAGCAAGAAAGCCATCTACAAGAAGATGGACGCGCTCAATCT
>JAIXOY010000165.1 GCA_027486525.1 Pseudomonadota bacterium | reverse complement strand
GGTCACCAACCAGTAGCCACGGTAGCTCTGGCCACAGGCATCTGAAAAAGTATCCGACATCACAATCATGTTGGCCCAAGTCGATTGGATGCAGTAGCGACGCGTGGGATTCGGACGCCGGCAGGCAGCAGAATTGATGGGAAGCTTATGCGTATCGTAGTTGGCATAAACCGCATGGAGATATTCTTTCGTGAACTGCTGCGGATGAGTTGGCCACAGCCGTTTGTCGCCGCAGGCTAACGGAACCTCATTCAGCTGATAGGGCATCAGTGGTGTCTTATCGAACACCACTTCGGTGCTGGCCTGCCAGGCCTTCAAGAGATTCGTATCCGGGAAGACCTCATCGAAGCCACCAGGGAGGGCCTCTTCTTGTATGTAAGATTGCCAGTTGGTCTGGCGTGGTGCCGACGAAGGCGCACGGTCACCGGAGACCTGTGCACAGGCCGAGACGAGGAGAAGAGCAAAAAGAGATAAACGCATAAGGGCCCCCATGGGCTTCATTCTAGCCTCATTCGCGACTGATAAAAACGAGCATTTAATGCCGGACTTGTTTCGTCAGGTCTTGGAAAAACTCTTCACCACGTCCTGGTCGAAGCCATTGCAGCTCATACCGGCGTCCACCAAAACCGTGGTGGCATTGATCCCCGAAGAGCGATGAGAAAGGAGAAAGGCCACAGTGTTGGCGACCTCTTGAGTCTGCAGCGCTTCCTTACGTAACGTGAGGGCTTCGGCAAAGAGGTAGTTATCGACGTAATCCGGAATCCCGGCCGAGGCGCTGGTTTTTAGCGGGCCGGCCCCCACCGCATTCACCCGGATGTGGGAATCGGCAGAGAGTGATTTTGCGAGGTAGGGGACGATAGCGTCCAGCATCGCTTTGATGGGGCCCAGGTAGCCGTAGGAGGTGGCGCGAGTGTTGGAGATGGAGATGGTCACCACACTGGCCGCCGAGGTGAAAAGCGGATTGAGCGCCTGGCACATTTCAACGAGTGAGAAGGCGGAGATCTGCGCGGCTTGCAAATAATCAGCGCGCTTGGTTTGGTGAAACGGTTGCAGGCCTTCCGAAAAATTCGCGAAGGCGAGAGAGTGCAAAAGACCGTCGAGATGATCGGCGTACTTATTGATCTCAAAGGGAAGTTGCGCCAGGTCCGCGGAGTTTTCGACATCACACACGACGACCGGCGCACCGGGGAAAAGTTTTTCAATCTGGGCGCGCTGGTCTTCTTTTTGGACAGAGAAGATGCACTTCGCACCTTCTTCGATCAGTGTCTTGGCAGAAAAATAAGCGACGCTCTTTTTGTTCGCCACACCAGCGATCAGAAATGTTTTCTCCGAGAGACCAAGGAAGCTCATGCATCCACCAAGGCCGCGGCGAACTCAATGGTCATCACCGTTTTATCATCCACCGTCACTTTGCCTTTCATGAAAGCCGCATTGGCG
Source organism: Pseudomonadota bacterium (assembly GCA_027486525.1). Taxonomy (GTDB): domain Bacteria; phylum Bdellovibrionota; class Bacteriovoracia; order Bacteriovoracales; family Bacteriovoracaceae; genus UBA6144. The sequence continues at coordinate 1,280 of JAIXOY010000165.1, read as the reverse complement.
AGCATCTCCACGAAATCAACGGTGATCATCAGCTTGTCGCCGGGCTTCGCCATGTTCTTAAATTTTGCACCTTGGATGCGCGTCACCACGGCCGTTTTGCCACCTTCCGCTTGCTCACCTCGGCGGGCCATGAGGTAGGCGCCGGTTTGGAAAACCGCCTCACACATCAAAACCCCCGGCATGACGGGATTGCCCGGGAAGTGGCCCTTGAACCAGTCTTCCTTACCGGTGAGCTGCTTAAAAGTCGTCACCCGCTCTGCGGTTTCGTCGTGAATCCCATCGAGCATCAGAAACGGTTCGCGCTGGGGAATGTATTTAAGGAGTTGCTCAAGCATTGAGGCCTCCGGTGATATCCAATGAGGCGCCGGTGATGTAGCTCGCTTCTTTCGAGGCAAGAAACAACACGGCCGCGGCCACTTCTTCAACCTTACCGAACCGGCGCATGGGCACTTGGGCTTTATATTCTTTGACTTGCTCTTCCGGCAGGTCACTCAAGAGTTCTGTCTCAATGAACCCCGGGCAGACGTTGTTGATGGTGATGTTGCGTTTGGCGACTTCTTTGGCGGTGGCGAGACTCAAGGCGATCTGGCCGGCTTTTGAAGCGGCGTAGTTCGCTTGACCGGGAAGGCCGAGCTTGCCACCGATGGAGCTCATGTTCACGATGCGGCCGTAGCGGCTCTTCATCATGAGTAGAATCGCGTTTTTCGTCATGAGGTACGTGCCCTTGAGGTTGGTGTCCATCACCAAGTCCCAGTCACTGGTGGGCATGCTGGCGATGATGCCATCCCGACGAATGCCCGAATTGTTCACCAGGATTTCCAAAGAGGGGAACTGCCATTCAGCAAAGAATGCTTCCACCGCTTTGTCGTCGGAGACATCAAACTTGGCAATGTGGAGAGGACGGCCTGCGTGTTTGGTTTTAAAAGCTTCGGCGGCTGCTGTGTTGCCTGCGTAGGTGGCGATAACCGTGGCGCCTTCATTTAAGAAAGCTTCACACAATCCTGCGCCGATGCCGCGGGTGCCGCCGGTGACGATGACGTGTTGACCTTGGAATTTCATAGCGGTGTTCCTTGTTGAGCGAGATAGCCGGAGACTTCGTTGGCCTGGATGACTCCGTAATTCGCGGCACCCAACCAGCCTGACATGATGATGCCGACGGAGCCGGCATGAAAGAGACCGGGTAATTCTTTATGAAGATTCATGCTGACATCCAGGCCTTCGAATTTTGTTCCGAAAGAGCTGCCCTGGCGATGAAGCGTGTAGCGTTCCACGGTTAAGGG
>JAIXOY010000162.1 GCA_027486525.1 Pseudomonadota bacterium | reverse complement strand
GCTTCATCGGGAAGTTTTTCAGGGCCCCCAAAACGAGAGCGAGCGGCAGGAGGAAGAACAAAAAATTTAGACCGGCGTTCTTTGAAATCTTGGCGCGGAAGAAGAAGGCAAAGAACAAAGAGATAAAGAACAGCGCCAGTGGCCACAGCCACAGCGCGGGATCGACGAGATTCAAAAATACATCAGCGAGCCACGCGACAGTCACCAGCATGGTGAGGCCGAGGAAGTACTTTAGCTTCTCCATCCACGCACCGGGGCGGGGAAGGAAGCTGATGAGACCAGGGAAAATGCCGGTGACTAAGAAGGGAAAGGCAAGACCGAGGCCCACGAAAGTGAAGATCAACATGATCATGCCGGTGCTACCGGTGAAGGCAAAGGCCAGGGCCGTGCCTAAAAACGGAGCCGAACAGGGAGTTGAGAGGATTGTTGAGAGGACGCCTGAAAAGAAATCGCCCGCGAAGCCATCCTGCGTTTGTGTATTCCCCAAAACTTTTCCGCCAGGAGTGACGAATTCAAACAGGCCAAAAAGATTCAGTGCTAAGACAAATAGTACGCCGACCATGACCAACACGAAGAGCGGGGATTGCAACTGAAAGCCCCAACCGACCGCTTCGCCAGATGACTTTATCCCCACGAGTGTGGCCGCAAGAGCAAGGAAGGTCGCGACCACACCCGCACTGTACACCAAGTTATGAGACAGGACGCGTGAGCGTGGCAGGCTTTGATACTTGATTAATCCGAAAAGTTTGATGGAGATCACCGGAAGAACGCACGGCATGAGATTAAGGATCAATCCGCCGAGGAAAGCGAAGAGCAGCATGAAGGGAAGGCTCGTTGCTTCTGTTACTGGAGTCGCCGCCGCAGTCTGAGGAAGCTCACTTGTTAGAGTGGAGAGCTTTTGGAAGTTTTCCTCGAGACCGGCGGCCGTGGGCGAAAAACTGCTGACATCTTTTTCCAGGAGCAGCATTTTTCCCTCAGGGGACTGGTAAAGGAATTTGAGTTTCACCGGCGGGGTAAACTTACCATCGGCCGGCAATGTTTGCGGGGGGTCTTGGTATTCGCCGTCCCAATCAACCGAGAATGTTCCGACCACAGCTTTCTCCGTGGTATCGAGGCGGAGGGCTTCACGTTTAAAGCCCATGGGAGGTGCTAAGAATGGAGTGAGTAAGTTCTTGTGCGTGTCGAGTTTCGCCACCGGATAATTCTTCACGCTGTAGTCCAGACGCAAAGACTTTTCGCCGGTCTTCGAAACATAAAGTTCCAGGTCAGCCGGCCACGTCGTGGCGGCCGGTAAACCTTCGAGTGTCGTGGTGAGTTCGGTGTCACTCAGGCCTGAGCGATGAGTTTTGACGACGACCTGCCCGTTGGGTTGGAACAGGAGCTCGGCTTCTTTTCCCCCAGGAATACAAATGTCTTTGCAGATCAACCACTGGGCTTTCGCCTTGAGATTCCCTTTGATGTTGGCCGGCAGCTTGAAGAAGAATGTCGGTGAGCCTTCGTAGCCGTAGGTCAGAATATCGCCCGCTTCAATGTAGCGGTGGGGAGCTGGCCACTCGTGCTCGTCGAGTTTGATTTCTTTACCATCGAGCTCAAACTTAAAAACAGTGGCAATGCCTGCGTCACCAGGGTTCTTCCAGTAGGTGTGCCATTTCTCTTCGTGCTGGATGGTGAGCGCCAGCGTTTTTGGCGCTGCGATGACATCGGCCGCGAGGCGGGCGTGGTCTTCTTGGGCGATGGCAAATTGCAGGGGGACAAAGAGTAACAGCCAGGACAAAATCTTCATGAAACTTCCCTTTTAGGGTTTACGCATGAGCATGAGAAAACGTGACATTCCTCGCAAAATTATATGCCTGACCGAGGAGTCAGTCGAGACGCTGGCACTCTTAGGTCGACTCGATTTAGTGGCCGGGGTGTCGATTTTTGTGAAACGTCCTCTGGAGGCGCAAAACCTCCCCAAAGTGTCGGCCTTCACCAGCTCCAAGATCGACACCATCGTCGACCTGAAACCCGACTTAGTCTTGGGCTTCTCCGACATCCAGAAAGACATCGCCCGTGACTTGATTGGCGCAGGTGTGAATGTTTGGATCGCTAACCACCGCACGCTGCAGGAGACCTTGGACTATGTCTTGTTGCTGGGGCGGTTAGTGGGTGAGGAGGCCCGGGCGCAGGTCTTGGTGGATAACTGGGATCGCAAGCTAGAGGAAACACGGCAGAAAACATCCGCGTGGTCTTATCGGCCAAAGGTGTATTTTGAGGAATGGGATGAACCGCAGATTAGCGCGATCCGCTGGGTCAGCGAACTCATTGAGGTTGCTGGAGGTGCGGATATCTTTGCCGAACGCTCTTCCGCGAAATTAGCCCAAGGACGTTTTTGTTCAGCCGAAGAGGTTGCCAAAAGCCAACCCGATATTATCTTCGGTTGTTGGTGTGGGAAGCGGGTGAAGCTCGATAGCTTCGCCTCGCGGCCTGGTTGGGAAAGTATACCGGCCATTAAAATGCATGAAGTGCATGAGCTCGAGCCGGAAATCTTTTTGCAACCTGGTCCCGCGCTGTTTGTGGATGGGTTAGACATAATGGTGCAACACTTGGAGAGATTCAATTTACGGCCATGAAAACGCTACTACTTTTAAGTCTTGTCTTCTTTTCTGTCTCAACGTTGGCGCAAAAAATGTCGCCCGAAGAGTACGCACGTAAACGGGCGGAGTTCGATCGCCGTCTGCGGGAGCGCATTTTCAATAATGCCAACGCAGATTCCGATCGCTGGGTGCAAGAAATGGAAAGTGCCATGGAAGAACTCATGCAGGATTCGCTGCGGGACATCGATTCGCTTCGCCGCGAAAGTGATGCCTTCGGTTTCGGCGCACGGGGCGGAACGCAGCTGGCCTGGTCGGAGAGTAAAGATGGCCGCACTTTAACCGTCACGCCTGCGACCCCGGAGGTGCAGATGGATGTGCAGGTCTTGAACGGCATCATCTCGATCAAGACTGAGATGACGACGGGAAACAGTCGTTCGCAAAGCTCGAGCACGCAGATGGTTCCCGGAGACTGCGATGGGGATCTCGTTAAGACGGAGGGGAGAGAGGGCAAACTCGTGTTGTTTTTCCCGTGGAAGAAGCTAGAAACGGCTCCTAAGCCCCTGAAGACAGGCCCTAAGAAAATCGACGTCTGAGATTAATTTAGAGTTAAAGCTACCGGCAACATTTACCGATAAAGGATTAACCCAACAAGGGAGCTTTTATGAAATGGGTAACTTTGCTACTTTTGACTCTGGTATTTTCAGGTTGTGCGCATCACTTCCGCGACCGTCAAATTTCTTCTGTGGACGAAAAGTTCGAAGAGCAACACGAACGCAAGACCTTCTTGGAACCGCGTGGTGGTCGCTACTAGAGTTACTTCTTTTCCCATGTTGGAATTTGGGTGATCTCAAGCCGAATGCGTATGTATGATTCGAGCCTACTGAAGACCACGGCACTGCTGTGGTCTTCTAGTTTAAGCGTCTGAAACCAACAGCCCTTACTATTCTCCGCATGCTCACAGTTACGAAACTTGCACTTCACGGCGCCGTCGGCGATGTCCGGGAAGTAGTTGAGCAATTCCTCTTCATCCGAAATGTCTGACAGAGACATTGAACGTACGCCGGGTGAGTCCACCAAAGTGAAATCTCCGCATTCAACGAGCTCGGCCCAGGTCGTGGTGTGCATGCCTTTACCGACCTTCCCGAGGTCACCGCTTAAGAGTTCGACTTCCCCGCCGGAGAGTTCGGTGATCAAACGACTCTTACCCACTCCCGATTGTCCGAGCAGAATGGCGGTGTTGCCCTTCAGCATTTTCTTTAATTCATGAAAGCCGTTGCCCAGCACTGCAGCTTTGCGGTCTGGGTCTTCCGCACAAACTTCAAACGTGGTCACGCCTAACTGCTTCACGCGTTCGGCTTCAAAGGCGAGATCAAATTCACCGTCGAATAAATCCATCTTGTTAAAAACCAGTAGAGCAGGGAGTCCCCACTGCGTGGCACGCACCAAGTAGCGATCCACTAACCCGCGCTTGTAGGTCGGCTGGCCCGCGCTGACGACGATCAAAACGGCGTCGACGTTCGAAGCGATAATTTTTTTGGTGTGCTCACGAGGAATGTTTCTGAAGATCGTGCTGGTGCGTTCTTCGGCGGAGGTGATGGTCCACTGGGACTCACCATCGGGCTCGAGGTTGACGTTGTCGCCAACCACGAGACTATTGTCATTCTTGAGGAGCATCGCAAGAGCGGTGGCCGAAACGATATCGCCCTCCGCCGTCAGGCAGTCAAAAATGCGTTTATTCGAGCTAAATATGCGTGCTTTTAAAGACATGGACCCAGGGTTTACCACGAGAGGAGGGACTTTGACATTGACGAGAAGGGGTCAGCAAATTATTGTGATTTCAAGGCGATGCACCCATAGCTCAGCTGGATAGAGCAACCGCTTTCTAAGCGGTCGGTCAGAGGTTCGAATCCTCTTGGGTGCGCCACTTTCTTGAAAACCATCCATCTTCGTCGTTAATCCCTCAATCGCTTTTCGGTCACGTACATTCATGTACGCTCCCTCAAGCTCAATCGGGATGCCTAGAATCTGAATGGTTTTGAAGAAAGTGGTTTCTTAAACTGGTTTGTGAGGGGAAGCTACTTTGTCGCTTCTTCTTTTCGCATGGGCATCGAATCGATGAGTTCGATGATCGTCTCTACTTTGAAGGCCTGCTCACCCTGCCACTTCTTCCCGCCGTCTTTGCCGAAGAGTTCGATCTTAAAAGTTTCCCCTGAACGTTCTTCGAGGATCACGACATCTCTCTCGTGAAGCTCGACGGCATGGCGTTTGAGCTTCTCACGAGCGGCGAGGATGCGACTCTGGTTCGTGTCACGCAAAACGAGCACTCTCGCTTTCCATTTGTAGGGGGTCAAGTCTGGAGCGGCGGTCGTTAGTTGGGGGATCAATAATAGGAGTAGGACTTTAATCATATGAACCCAATGATGTCCTAAGAAGGCTCAATTGATCAATGACCCATAGGCAGGACTCAGTACTTCATTATTTGTGCCGCAATTTCTTCCGGGCGCTCATCGGCGACCAAATGCTTAGCACCTTTTAAAATGATGACATCTTCGTCTGCGACACCGAATGCCATCTTCAACAGAGGCATCTGTGTCTTCACCGACAAGAAGGCGTCTTGCTCTCCCCAAAGAATCGAAGCAGGAATATGACTATTTCTGATCGTCTGTTGATAACGGGGGAACTCTGCTTTCAAGTCATTCACCGAAAACAGCAATGTGCGATAAGAAGCCGCGCCACCATTGATCATAGGCGCGCAGTAGCCTTGCACCATCGTTTTACTAGCAACCTTGGGAGTTGAAACCATGTCCCTGAAGGCCTGTTCAAAAAAGACTCTATTAATCAACGGTGTCCCCGTTCCCGCGCGCATCACCGCGCGCATGAAGAAGTTCATCCCCGGATCGAAACCTTCGTTGAACGCCACAGTATCCAAAACCACGAGATGGGTCGCAGCGAAACGAGGATCCTCCATCATTTCCCACGTGATTGGCCCACCAAAGTCGTGCAGTACTTGTGTCCAAGATGCGAGCTTCAATTCTTCGGTTAAGAGCGACAGCATCAACTGAGCTTGCTGAGGCACAAGCATTTTAGCACGATTGCGAGGACGAGAGCTTTTTCCAAATCCAAGAAGGTCTGGGGCAATGACTCGGCGGCCAGACTTCACCAGGACTGGTATCAGCTTACGATACATCCACGATGACGTGGGGATTCCATGAATGAGAACAACCGCGGGGCCCTGGCCTTCATCAACGTAGGCGATCTGCTGGCCGTTAATCTCAGCGTATTTCAGACGAGCGGCGTGCTCTGAATAAGTCATCTGTTTGGGGGCCGCGTAGCAAGCGAAGCTCCAGAGACTCAACAGGATTACTGAAATGATACGCATAGGGCCCCCAAGAAAATTTAGCGCTTTATACCACCGTTCCCAAAGACGACAAAAAAGCGTGTAAACAATGCACTCTCGCTTTCCATTTGTAGGGGGGCAAAACTGCGGAGTCGTCCTCGCTGCCTCTATAACTAGGCATATTTTGGCCAGATCCGGCGCTCTATGACCTCATTTGGTCCCTGCCGCCGACGAGGTTATACTTAGCGAGTCTTCGAACGGGAGTGTTTATGAGACTGTTTCTTGTGCTGATGATCTGCTTCTGCACTCAGGCTTTTGCGGCCTCAAACGAAAGCGAGCTTGAGCAGTTCGTGCGACTCGGCGTGGTGGTGGGAGATGCGTCCGCTAATGAGCTAGATCAGTTTGACCTCTCTCGGCTGCGGAACCGTCCCTTGAGCGATCGTGAGGCCGTGATGGCACTCAAGCGGATCGTGAGTTCGGGCACATCTTATTGCCAGCTTGAACAAGATGACGACTACAAGCAGCTGCCAAGCTATCCATCAGAGAAGTTCAAGAGTCCCCTCGACATCGACATTCCGAACGGAACCATAAGCGTCGACCCGGCCGGGAAGAAGCTCAAGCTTCACCTCGACCTCTAGTTCGTTAACCACGACGAGTCGCGAGGGGTATCTACTAGAGAATGCACTGCGAGTCGCCGATCTTTTGCGACACGGTGTTGAGGTCAATCTTCTTCAGCGTAACCGTGACTTCGTAGTCGGCTTCACTTTCGTGGCTCTTCATCTCAATGCGAGTTGTTGTCGATTCTTTCACGCTGAACTGCTGGACTGCATCCGCCGTGGGGATGGGCGCCTGGCCAGAGTTCTCCGCGTAGCACGAAGAGTGACGTTGACCGGCCAGTTGAAACTTCGTCGCATCGAGCTTGCAAGAATAGATGGTGATGAAGGTCTCGTGGATGTCTTTCGAGTAGACCTTGCACTTGTCGCCTTCCTTCACCAGGATGTCCGTGCTCACGACGACGCCGTTGACCTTATTCACCATCTCGTAGGCAACCTTGGGTGGCGCCGCGAGCGTCAATAGAGGGAAAGCAAGAATACAAAGGGCCACGATAGTTTTCATGCGACAAGGGTAGCGCGAGAAAGCGCTGGGAGGTCGAGACTATGTAAAAAGGAAGAGGTGTCGAAAGTTTAGACAGGGGGAATGGCTTTCACCATCCCCCCGAGCGTGAGCTAAATTACTGTTTCCAAGGATTAAACGCGGTCTCAACCCCTTTGAGGTTCGCCTTCAATTCCGGCATGTGACGAATGATGACCTTTGCCATCCAGCCTTTATTGTCGATCCAATCGAGGCCGCCCTTCGTGTAGTACTCTCTCTTGTAATCGTCCGTGAAGAAACGATCCGCCATGAGACGACGCGAAGCCATCAAGATGAAGATCTGGAACTGGGTTTCGCCGAAGCCGAAATTCTTCGGACGCACTTCTTCAGCCGAGGTGCCCACGAGAAGGTCGATCATTTCGACGTTGTCTTTGCCGTCTTCATCGACGCCGTAGACCTTCGTGAGCTTGGCCACGATTTCTTTCTGGCGCGCATCCTTCGCTGTGCTGTCCTCAAAGAAGTCAGCGTACTTGCTGATGGGCTTGAGGCCGATGGCGCGACGGAACTGGTTGTAGCGAGGAACACCACGCTCCCGGTCGCGAACGATGTCGACCATCGCGAGATCCATGGTGCCGCGACCAGGAATGCTGAGCTCTTGCATGAACTTCGGGAAGTTGTTCAGCACGAGCTGACCTGGGTTCTGCGTCCCGAATGAGTAGAAGAGGTCTTTCATGTCATGGTTGGCCATGAACGGGTAGCTCTTGTCGTTGCGGGTGTCAGCAAATGGGATCGCCTTCACGTCGGACTTAGCGCCGCCCAATTTTTTGATGTTGATGGTCTCTGGCAAGAGCGAGTGCAGGCGGTACACAGAAGTGAATTCTTCCGAGATGCTGTAAGGCACGCCGTAGTTATTGGCCTTGTCGCCGACGATGCCGCCGATCAAGTAACCAGAGTTGATGCCTTCGAACCAGTTCGTGTTACCGAGGCCTGGAATGTGCTTCAGGAACCGTGACCAGGTTTGCGGGTTCGCAAGGCCGTACCAGTTCGTGAACATCGCCTTCTTCAAGACTTTGTTGGCCAGGATGGCCGGAGTCCACTCAACCGTGTGGATCTTCGCCATCACAGCGGCGTTGATCAAGCGGGCGGTTTGGAAGACCTGCTCGTCGAGTTCTTTGTCGTTGAGCTTCTTCACCTCTTTGCCGTTTTTCCAAACCCAGAGTTTTGTCTTCGGGTCCTGCTTCACGTACTTCTTCATCAGCATGTCAGCGATGGCGTTGTGCTCCAGCACGAAGAGGTGGTGAAGCATGCTCAGGCCGACCCACCAGTTCTCGCGGAAGCCGGTGACCTCGTAGCCGTGGTTTTGGCGGTTGTTCGCCGGATTGAGAGAGTTGTTCTTCGGAAGAAGCTCACGGCCATTTTCCATGACCGTCGCCATCTTTCCTTTTGCGAAAGACCGCACCGCATTCTGCTCATCTTGGTTCGACCCGTAGATCTGGGAGCCGTCCCACCAGTGGGTCACGTCGTTGAGAGTCGTTTTGCCGAACTCTTTTTTGTACTGAGCCGAGTCGGTGTTGTTCTCTTTCGTGCGATCGATTTCGTAATCTTTACCTTTGTGGCTTACAGAGTGAGGATTCTTGGTCTCGTTCGGTCCATGAGTCAACCAGTCGTGGTTCATGAACTGAATCCAGCTCGCGGCCAGCATGTTCAAGAAAGGAACCGGCTTGAACTCGTCGCGAGTGAAGAGTTCTTCCGAGACGAGTTTTGGGTTCGGCGACATGAGTTTTTCTTGCGCCTCGTGGTCGATGAACTCGGGACCGACGTTGCGGCTGAAGGCCACTCCAGCGGCACCGACGTGTGGGTTCTTCAGATCATTGCACGTTCCATCTGCGCTACGGAATTTGGTATCGATCTTGGCGCAATCAACGGCCTTGTGTCCCGAGTAGTCGATGTGCGGATCGTGGAGATTGTTTTCGAGCAACTCTTCTCTGATGCGTTTGAGAACAACCAGACCACCCACGGTGCCTTTCTTAGACCACGTGGTCCAAGGATTTTCTCCACCTGGATCAGCAGTGGGAACACGAGAGGTTGCTTTGGGTGCGACCTTGGGTGTCGACGGATTTTGTGCGCAAGATGCCACAACGAGGCCAGTGAGTAACAGCAGTTTCATGTAAATTCCTTTTACATTAGTAATCAACTCGAGATGATCCTAGTATACCCAAAAACTCTTTGCACTCACGGCACTTTTGCCCTCCCTGGTCTCACGGTCGGGCCAAAGAAATCCTGGAGGAAACTGAGCGAGACAGTCGGGAAGGGCGAGATTTTACCCGGTTCTGTTTCTGAGGGTATTGTTGTTCAATTAACTTATCGTTTTCCCCGGTTTTGGCTTCGGAGGCTAGCTTGAAGAAGAAAATAGCAGTAGGTGTAGTTTTGCTCGTCGGTGCCCTCTCGACGTACTTCTTCATGGGGAGCGAGGCCGATACTGAGCAGCCGCGTTCACCAGCTTCTATCCCCGGCAACTACGAAGCACTCAAAGCCAGTGAAAAACAAGACATCCTGTGGGATGAGGTGCGGGCTACTGCGCACAAGAGTTTGCCGGAGTATAAAAAATTCGGCGTCATGCAGTTGATCGCCATGGGCCGCCAAGAAATCGCAACCAAAGGCAGCCTGCATTCTGATTTTGCTCCGAAGGGGTGGAAGAAATATCTCCACCGTCGCGGTGCGATCGCCAAAGTAAAGATCGTTGCGCGGGATGGTCAAAAATACACCGGCATTTTTCAAGGGGCCGAGAACGCTTTCTTGCGTCTCTCGCTCACGTATAAAGTGACCGGCAGCCGTCCGGTTGCTCCGGGTCTCGCCTTAAAAGTTCTGCGCGATGGAACTTACAGCGCCAACATTTCGGCGTTGGTTTCCTTGAACGGTCAGGGCAAAGATCACAACTTCTTCCAGCAATCGATGTCGAACATCGTGCCGATCGGAGACGGCCTCGGCCAGTCACTGGTGCACAAAATTTTCCGCAAAGTTTCTAGGTACCCAGAAGAGTTGGTGGCCAGTGACATGGCGGCCATCACTTCCCAGGGCGAAAAAGTAAAAGATGTCGTGGCCCCGCGCCAGTTGTTTTTCATTCCGGCCGCCGGCCTGAAATTTTCCTCAGACGCACATGATGTGAGAGACGATTTCGCCAGCATTCCAGAGGGAACAACGGTCTACCAGATCCACGTGGCTCCGGAAAAATACAAAGACTTCGACTACGGAAAGTACACGCCGGAAGACGTGGCCAGCTTCGTAAAAGAATCAGTCCATGTGGCCGATATCACCACGACCTCGGAGTTTATCGCCTCGGAATTTGGTGATGACGGGATGTTCTTTAGACACCAACTCCGACCGTAACTTGCGCGGATTTCGAGACGTTATCCTTGCCCGACTGGCCGAACGAGGCGAAGGCAAAACCATCTGCCCCAGTGAAGTGCTTCCTCAGGAACTCAAAAAAGACAAAGAGATGATGGAGTCCGTGCGGGCCGTGGCGCGAGAACTCGTGGCCGAAGGCCTGATCGAAATCACCCAAGGCGGTCAGGTCGTGGACCCACAGAATTTCCGCGGACCCATTCGTCTGCGACTAAAGTAAGTTCTCGAGCGCCGCCTTGGAGAAAGACGTAGAGAGATGTTCTTCAGGCTATTCGCAAAGCAACGTATCCACCACGGGACGTCCCAGCACTTGACCGGAGTTCGCCCAGCGGAGTCGGTTGCCGGTCTTCGATATGAGAGCGACGAAATTGCTGACGACCTGCCGATTTATGATCATGGTCTTGCTCACGACCAGCACGTTCTGACGACAGCTGCTTGAGATCTGTGTCAGCACGTCGAGGCCGGTGCTCGTGTCACGGTGTTCTTGATGGTAGGTGCGGCCATCGGCGAGGATGGACTCCTCAACCCGTTCCTGGGTTTCGAGGTTGATCGCGTTCATGCGATAGAGTGGCACGTTGTTCTGAAAAGTTTGCGTGATGGTGAGGTCGTCCAGGCCAGATTGCTGGCCAGTGGTGGAGCGGCACATCGAGTAGTAACCAGCAAGGCTGGGGCAGGCCAAAGCCTCTGCCGATAGAGCGACGAGTCCGACGACGAAAGAAAATCTCATTACTTATATTTAAGTTTTCTTTGCACAATTTGTCTGCGGAATTTTTTGTACTCAGCGGCCGAGGCGGGACGCAGGTGTTCGCGCTGAATGAAGAGGGGTTTGCCCTTAGAGCTGTAGACGATCTTCCGTGCGCGGATCTCGCCATCTTCTTTGGCCGCCAAACCTTTGACGAGCCCTTTGTCTTTCATGCGAGCGTTGATGCTCCACTCTTCCCAATGCCAAGGCGTTCCCGTGAAACGCACGGTGCCTTTGAAGCTTTTGAGGTTGTCTTCAACGGTGTACACACCAAATTCTTCCGTCGCAGTGTAGTTCGTCACGATCTCACGGGCAGGGGCTTGTGGCGTGCGACCCGGAAGGACGTATTCTTCCATGATGAGGCCTGCGTCGGGGTCCTTGGTGATGCGTGCCACCATGGGCAATTTGCCGAATGGCTGCTTGGCGCCGGGAATGCTCAAGGTGATGTCACCGATGTAGTGTTCGACTTTAGCACTGGGGACGTGAGCACAGGCGCTGAGGAAAAAGAGGAGGAGCAGCTTCATGTCGCCGACGTCCTGTAGATCGCAGCGACGGAGTATTCTCCGTCCAATTCTTCCAGTGATAAATACAGCGTCACGAGCATCACTCCCAGCAAGAGGAAATCCGTGGTGAGGTGAACTTTCTTTTCCATCAAGAAGGTGAACACGGCCTGGAAAGATTTTTGGAATGTTTCCAGCTTAAAGCTCATGGGAGCATCGAGGGATTGGCCAAAGTGCGCACGAAAGAGGGTGGCCATGCGGTCTCGATCTTCCGTTGACCAGCTCGGTTGGATGAGGCCGGTTTTTTCCAGGCCTTTTTCAAAACGTGTTTTGTCCTGGCCGTAGAATCCACCGTAGAGATCACCGAGGCCATCGACAAACCCTGCCGAGAATTCGGCCCACAGTGATGTCGGGTTCCAGGCCACTTGATTGTTCGCAACGCCAAAGCCACTGAGGCGCAGATCTAAAAACATGGGTCCCGGACGAGTGAGTTGCTTGAAATAAACGGCGAGGATTTTTTCACCCAGCATTTGGCGGGATTCTGGAGTGGCCGGCAGGGTCGGGGCAAAATCAACAAAATGAACTCCCGCAGGAAGGCGAGGGGCCACTTCCTGACGCGCGTTATCAGCACCCTCACCGGTGATGAGCCGCTTAGACAAGAGTGCGGCATCCTTCATAAGTGCGTTCCAGGACACCACTTCGAATAAAATGGTGGGAACATGCTTGAGAAGATCTTTGAAAGCGCTTGGGAGCCATGACATGAAGGACATGACCCTATTATCCTAAGGAAGTCACATTTCTCCAAGGAAAGACCGTGTCTCGTTTGTTAATAGCTGGAGCGTCAGGATTTATTGGGCAAGCACTGCTCCAAAAACTGCAGTCGGACCCGAACCTCTCGATAGTGGCCCTATCACGTCAACAACCTATCGCTGGGCACGAGCGCCTCGAGTGGCGGCAAGCGGATATCTTTTCCCTCAAAGACATCGCGCAGGCGATGGAAGGTTGCGATCAGGTTGTGTACCTCGTGCACTCTATGCTGCCCTCGGCTTCTTTGGTGCAAGGAACCTTCTACGACCTGGATCTGATCCTCGCAGATAACTTCACCCGCGCAGCTCGCCAAACTGGCGTGAAGCATGTGGTGTATTTGGGGGGGCTGCTACCCAAAGAGCAAGAAAGTCTGTCGTGGCATCTGAAGAGTCGCCTCGAGGTCGAAGAATGTTTACAGTCGGCGGCGCCGCAAGTGACGGTCCTGCGGGCCGGGATGGTCATCGGTCAAGGTGGCTCGTCGTTTGCGATCCTCCGTCGTCTCGTGCAGCGGCTGCCGGTCATGCTCTGTCCGAGCTGGACCAGCACGCTCTCGCAGCCGATCGATCTCGATGACTTGTTGAACGTGCTTCATTGCTGCCTCACAGAGGAGAGCGTGCGAGGAAAAGTCTGGGATGTCGGTGGTCCAAAAGTCATGACCTACCAAGAGATGATGGCGGCCATGGCGCGATCCCTCGGGAAAAAACCAGTGATGATTTCGGTGGGTGCTTTCAGCCTCAACATGTCGCGCTTCTGGGTCACCCTGGTCACCGGCGCCCCGCGGGCCCTGGTGTATCCGCTCGTGTTAAGCCTTCGTTACGCCATGCTCGTACGAGAGAAAGCGCGCTTTCCACGGGAAGACCTCATGCAGACGCCGTTCACGGAATCGCTCACACATTGGGTTAACAAAGTGGAGGGAGATGTGCACGCCTTCCACACACCCGTTGTTTTGAAAGCGCCGAAGCACGTCCGGTCGGTGCAGCGTCTAGTGCTGCCGCCGGGGAAAGATGCCGCTTGGGTCGCTAACGAATACTTCCTTTGGTTGCCGCAGTTTTTTTCGTTCATCATCCGCACCCGCGTCGAAGGAACTCTGTGTCGGTTCTACTTCATCACTCCGAAGTTGACTCTTTTACTGCTGGATAAATCCGTCGAACGGAGTACTCCTGATCGGCAGCTGCTCTATATCCGCGGAGGGCTCCTCGCCGCTGAGCAAGGGCGGGGACGACTCGAGTTTCGCGAGGTGTTGGAGCGTCGTCACGTCATGGCCGCGATCCACGACTTTCGGCCTGCCTTGCCTTGGATTATTTACAAGTGGACGCAGGCGGTGGTTCACTTGATCGTCATGAATGCCTTCGGTCGCCATCTCCAATCGATAAAGGAAAAGTAGTATGGCTCACATTGCTATTTTGGGTGCCACAGGTTTCGTTGGAACAGCGCTGACTCTGCGGTTGTTGGACCTTGGTCACTCCGTGACGGCGCTTTCGCGCGCCCCGGAAAAATGGCCGCTCCAGCATAACAACCTCAAAGTTCTGCGTGGAGACATCGCGACGACGCTCCACCTTGAAGAAGTTTTGCAAGGCGCCGACTGTGCCTACTATCTGGTGCACGGTTTAGCAGAAGAGGAAGGGGACTTCGAGTTCTTCGAAGCCAAGGGGGCGACGCAGTTTGCTCATGCGGCTCAGAAAGCAAAACTCCGCAAGGTCATCTACCTCGGTGGCCTTGGCCCCGACGAAGATCTCTCGGCGCACTTGCGCAGCCGGCACTTGGTCGGAGAAATTCTTGGCCTCATTCCCGGTGCCTCCATCGAGTTTCGCGCTTCGATTGTTTTGGGCCCGTTGTCGACAAGTTTTGAAATGCTCAAGGCGCTTTCACAGCGCCTACCCGTCCGGCCCTTCGCTCCGTGGTTAGAGACACCTTGTCAGCCGATTGCGCTGGAAGATTTGCTGGCGTACTTGTTGGCCGCCCTGGATGTGCATGTCATTGGCCACACGGTGGTGGAGATCGGCGCTCCCGAAGTGATTCCTTACGGCGAATTGCTCGATCTGATCTATAAAATCGAAGAAGTCAGCCGCCCGAAATTTTTATTGCCGGCGATGGATCAGCGAATGATGCTGCCCTTGATCGACTTGGTGCTGCCAGAGTTCGCGAACGTCGGAAAAAAACTTTTCCTCTCGCTGTCGCATCCGACGGTGGTGACCGACACGAAGGCGGAAGAACTCTTTCCTGATATTCAACCGCGCTCCCTCGAAGCGGCCATGCGGGAAGCGCTCTCGCAGTCCGAGACCTCATACCCCGCGGTTTGGGAAGGAGATTTCTGGAAAGAGGTGGCCGAGCACACCAAGTTGCAGACGCGCCAGGGACAAAATCAGCTCCTCGAGAAGATCAAGATCTTCACGGCACCCTACCAAGAAAAGATCATGAACCGCCTTCCTCGTCGGAAAAAAAATGAAACCTGATTCCCGCTCGATCGGTCTCTTCGATTCGGGCCTCGGTGGTCTCACGGTCCTGAAGAGTTTGGCGCAGGCGTTTCCGGACGAATCGTTTTTGTACGTCGGCGACGTGGCCCGTTTGCCTTACGGCAATAAATCGCCGGAAACCATCCGCAAGTATGGGGAACAGATTTTGCGATTCTTGCAGCAGCGGGATGTGAAGATGCTCATCATCGCCTGCAATACCGCTTCGACAGTTTTTCTGAAAGAAACTGAATTTGCCGGCCTGCCCTTGTTCAACGTGATTGGACCCGGTGCCTCCGCGGCACTCGCTGCGACTCGCTCCAATAAGATCGGTGTGATTGGAACCAGCACGACGGTGCAGGGGCACGCTTACGAAAAAACGCTGAAAGGTTTGCGCTCAGACGTACAAGTCTTCGAGCAGGCCTGTCCGCTCTTCGTGCCGCTGGCCGAAGAAGGCATGGTCAATGATGAAGTCACTCAGCTCATGGCCAAACGATACTTAGCCCCTCTCATGAGTGCAGGGATTGATACGTTAGTGCTGGGTTGCACTCACTATCCCATGCTCAAGGCCGACATCGCTCAAGTCACCGGCCAAGGTGTCACGCTGATTGAATCAGGTGATGTGCTCGCAAAAATCATGCAAGCGCATTTCGCCGCTCACGGAGGCGCAGCACCTGCGGGGCAGAAATCGACTTTGAAAATTTGTACGACGGATGTGACGTCACATTTTGCGCGTTTGGCGCAGACTCTTATGCAGCCGCGGACCTTCGGTGAACTCGAGCGGATTGTTCTTTAGATCTGATCTTCCCACGAGAACCGTGGCTTCAACTCTTCGCCTTCCATCGACTGCTTCCAGCGACGGACCGAATGGATTTTTTTCCACAGCGGGTGACGAGGAGTGAGCGAAGCTTTCGCGACCTGCTTATCTCTCGGTGAGGCATGAATCATGGTTTGCGGGTCCACCATGAAAGCGACGTGGGAAATGCCACGGCGGTAAGTGTTGCGGAAGAAAACGAGATCACCTTGGCGCAATTCTTCGCGCGGGACTTCCACGAAACGTGGATCCAGCGCTTGCTCACGTGAGGAGCGCGGAAGCTCGACGCCGACGGACGAAAAGATTTTTTGAATGAATGATGAACAGTCTTCCGAACTCGGACGACGAGCTCCGAACGAGTAGGGCGAACCTTCAAACATGTTGGCGTAGTTCACTAAGCGTTCTTGGTCTTCGGGCCAGAGTACCGGCACCGCATGATCCGTATGCGGCCCCACGGCGCGGGCACCGACACTCACCAGGAGGAGCAGTAAAAAAACTGCGCTATTTCTTTTGGACACTACCATTTCCAAGATCTACCTTAATTTCAATTCCGTCTTCGCTCGAGAGTGGGGCAAAGGACGGATCGACCAATCCCTGACCGACCTTGAGGTCGAAGCGATAAGAATTTTCAGAATCCGGGGCGATCAAAACAATTCCATTACCTAGCTGCACGAACGTGTCGTTCGTTGGTGCGATCAAGTCGACTTTACCCGCGTCACCGCTGATGGTGTGTTTCAGGCGCGTGGGAACTTTGATCTCGCAATCTGTGCCGCCCACGCTCTTGAGATTCATGATGATGACTTCCTTCTCCTGACGAATGAAGCCTTCACCCGGCTCTGCAGAGACTTTGCAGTCCCAGGTAATCCGTGGATCGGGTGTGTAGCTGATTTCAATCTGACCGCGATCAAATTCTATTAAGACATCCTCAACACTTTCGGCCGGAATTTCGTAGGTGCCTTCAAAAACGTTTTTGAACTGCGAGTCCGAGAATTCATAGTTATCGCCGAACTTCACTTGCCCGAGCTGGCCATCGATATCGATCAGGCCACCGAGCACTTGCACGCGGTCCTCTTTGAACGAGAAGATAGGGGTGAATTTCCACCACAAAAATCCAATCAAGAGAAAGAAGGCGATGATGCCCGCGGCCGTGGTCAGCACAACGGCGCGCTTGATGCCGGGGCCAGAACCGTATTGCAGCGGGATTTTTTGTTTTAAACGGATGAAGTTAGCGGCACCACGAGGACCGCCGAGGGCCATTTTAAAGCGAGTGAAATCAACGCCCGGCATTGCTTGGGCGTAATCCCGCACCTGCCGGCGCCACTCTTCCATGGCCATCTCGCGTTCCTGCAGGGGGAGATCTGACAGGAATTCTTCTGTCTTCAGAAGAAAATCCTGAATATCCTGCTCGGTTATTCCGTTCATCACATGTCCTCGTAAAGACGCCAGTATAGCACTATTGGCCGGTGAAAAGCGAAGCACAAAACCCTCAAGACGCCCCCGAGGATTCCGATGAGAAAGGGACGTCATGGAGGTCATCAATGTCTGAAAAGAAAGTTTTTGATTTTGAAGCTAAGCGCCGCGAAACCATCGAGCAGAAACGCCGCTCGTTTGAGCGTGTGGTGTTTGATGAATTCTTGGGCGTAGATGCCATCATCGACGACAATGGCTCGGGCCATCCTCTGAAATTGATCGATATTTCTGCTGACGGGTGTCAGTTTCAAATCCCATTCAGCACACAAGCCAAGAATAAATTCAGCACGGGCGCTGAAGTCACGCTGAAATTGTTCTTCACCAAGACCAGTTTCTTGCCGGTGGTGATCAAAGTTCGCCGCTCAAGCGAATACGTGGATTCTAAGGGTGACGTGTATTGGCGTTGTGGGGGAGAGTTCGACAAAAGCTTGCCAAGTTTTAAGGCACTCGAAAGTTTTGTGCAGTTCATCTACAAGTACGCTGAGTACTCGTGCCACGACAACGCCGCACACAAAGTCTACTTCCTCTAATCGCCAAACAGCTTTTCCAAGTCTAGAATGGGGGTCCTTAAAGGACCTCCATGAAAGTCGCCGTTTTAGGCCCCTCTGATCACGCCCTACACATGACCCGCGAGCTGATCCAGCTCGGCGCATCCGTGCGTTTGTTTTGGCAAGTGCAGTTGGATACCCAAGAGCTGATCGACCTGCATCAATGCGGTGTTCTCGTCGCCGCCCCTTGGCTACAAGTGAGCAAACGTTTTTTGCTCGCCGGTCAAAAGCCAAGCACGCAGTCACGCTTCGCCGATTTGTTTCGCGTGAGCTTCCAGGTCAATCCGGAGCCGATGATTCAGCAAGGCCTCACCGAGCAGCCGGATGTGTACCAGAAGCTCTCGCAGGAGTTTGTGGCCTCGTTGAAAAGCCAACTAGAAATGTTCGAAGACGTGGACGTGGTCATCGATGCCTCGCCGGGTGTGGGCCGTCGTGAACTAGGCCCTGGAGCACCCGCCGTGGGAGAGTCACGGTTGCGCGAAGGAACCGTCGCGTACGGTGATGAGCAAGGCAACTGGAGCGCGTGGGCCGCGGAAGCTCACGAGATCGCTGTCGTGGGTGATGGCGCGCAAGCCGCCCGTGTGCTCACCGGTCTCAAGACGTGGTGGCAGCAACCCAACAAACGTATTTTTCACGTCACGGCGACGGCCACGCCCTTCGAACAATTCTTCACGGAAGATCATGGAGAACTCTCGCAGCAGCTCGCGGAGTTTCTCGCCATGGCCAATCACGAACACCAAGAAGCCGTGAAAGTTTGGCAGATCGCCTTGAGTGCTTGGGAAGAGTTGGATGATTTCATCAAGGCCAAGAAGCCGATGCCCGAACAGCCGATTCCGCGGCTCGTGGTGTTCTCAGGGCACGTCGTGAGCGCCGTCGATCAGCTGGTGGATAAAACGCGCAGCTTTCTCACCATCGAGACCTCGCCGTTCGTGAAAGGTCTCGTGCAGCCAGAAAATAACGGCCTGGAACTTAAAACCATTGGCGTGGATAAGATCATCGGTGCCACGGGGACGCGTCGTGCTCACGAGAAGTTCGCGGGCCTTGACCTGCGCTTCTCGCCCGACCTAAAAACGGCGAGAGATTCCCACGGCAAGCATGATGAAGTGGGCTTCTTCACTCTGGCTCCTGACACCTCAACGGCCGGCATCCTTGATGAGCTCACGCAACTCTTTTCACCTAAGGGCCCTACTCCATGAGATATGGATTTTTGCTTTTCATCTTGGCCGCCTGTACTAGCGCATCGAGGCCGGTCGAGATTGGGCCGATGCCCTACCAGAGCGGTGGCACCGAGCAGTTCTTTTTGCCGGAGCTTCCCACGTGGGCCAACGGCAGCTTGAGTGCCCAGTGCGCGCGCACGCTCTCAGTGCGTTTCTTGGATCATGGCCCGCTCGAAAAAATTCATGCCCTCACGTTCAACCAGCGCGTGGAATTGCAAACGCAGTTCAATCGTAAGTGGAAAGAGCGCTATGCTGCGGGGACGGGGAGTCTGACCCCACAAGAAGAAGCCGTGCTTTTCTTGGAATCACTCGAGCAAGTCAAGGGTGGCCTTAAGGATCTGCGCTTTCCGGCTAATCTCCCTTTGAATGTTGTCTGGTGGGATCCGATTCAAGACCAGCCATTCGCCAAGGCGTGGTTGCAGAATTTAGGTAATCAGGGAAATCCCGTCGTGTTGATCAGTCTTTGTACGGATGTCTCAGGCATCGAGGCCTGGATCAATGCGCAGAATCTCACGGAGTATAGTTTCTTCAGTATGGGTGCTGAGAGCCTCGGACCCACAGCAATGAACGGAAGTCTTCAGGGCGGACCGATGATGCCGTTGGATGCCTTCTTTCCGCGTGAACGCACAACTTTATGGGTCGCTGGTTCTGTGCCGGCCGAATTCCCGTCAGGATATAATGTAAAAACTTTGGAGGATCCCAATGTTCGGAAAAAGCGTTAAGAAATCAGAGCACAAAGAAGACATCGAAAGCGTGGAAGCCATTTTCCATACCACCATGGGAAACTTCACCATCGACTTGCATGTGAAAGAATGCCCCGAGACGGTGTGGAACTTCATCAACCTTGCGGAAGGTCGCCAAGAAACTGAGAAAGGCGGCAACTTCTACGACGGCCTCGTGTTCCACCGGGTGATCAATGGCTTCATGATCCAAGGCGGCTGCCCGGAAGGTTCAGGCCGCGGCGGCCCCGGTTACCGTTTCGGCGACGAGTTCAAAAAAGAACTCCGCCACACCGGCGCTGGCATCTTGTCCATGGCGAACGCAGGTCCCGGCACCAACGGCTCACAGTTCTTCATCACGCTCGCAGCGACGCCTCACTTGGATGGCCGCCACACGGTGTTCGGCGAAGTCGTCGATGGCATGGACGTGATTTCAAAGATCGGCCGCACGCCCACGGGCCCCGGCGATCGTCCAAGAGAAGACATCCGTATCAACAAAGTCGAAATCGTCAGAGGTTAAAATGATCGATAGGCCTTCATCTTCGTCGTCGCTGGCCATCCCCTCGCTGCGGCGTAGTTTTCACTACGCCTCACTGTGGGAATGACTGTGCTTCTAGAATCTGAAGACCTCTTGATCATTTTTTAAATAACTAAAAAAGAGAGAGACCATTCAATGAAACATCCACTTATCTTGTTGGCCTTCTTCGTCCTGAGTTCTTGCGCTCAACTCACTCGTCCATCGGGGGCGACGGACTACTTCAGCGGCGAGTCGACGCACTATGCGGCGGACGGAAAGACGGTGGTCGGTGAAAAGCAAGCTTTCTTGCTCGAGTTCACCATGGCCAATGACCGCTCGAAGATCTTCGAGAAGCGCTCGTTCCTCAGTCCACAGTCGGGCAAGGCCGAAGAGGCCGATTCCGAGCTCACTCGCATCGGCCAGTCGGAAGGCTACGCTATCACGGGCCCGAAGGGTCACATCGTCGGCGTCATGGCCTACACCAACCCGGAGCGAACGACCTGGGGCGGAGAAATCTTCTTCGACGGCGGTGGCCGCATGACCTACACGAGCACGATGACGGACGGTCAAGGCAAGACGGAGAGCTTGGTCTACGGAGCGGATCGTAAGCTCGTGGGTGTCCATAAAACCGAGTACAGCGAGATCACCGCCGCGGACTACAAGACGCGGACCCAAGCATTGAAAGCGACGAAGTAGGTTGCACTCAAGAAAACTTTAGATTCACTTCTGCTAGCGGGAGTGAATCTAAAGAAAGCTAAAGCTTTTTCCTGACTGGCCTGTTCAGGTACAGGGCAATACGTTCCGCTCCTCGTACTTCTTCCACTAAATGATAAATTTTTAAGGTGAAAAGCTCAGGCACTTCGTGTCGGGCTTTGTCGCGTTTCTAGCTTTGGACTTTGAACACGAGGTTTGCATGAAGAAGATCCTGGTCTTGAGTCTCCTGTGTGTCACACAGACAGCGACGGCGTTTTACGCACCCACGGCCCCGGGCTGCCAGGAGTCTCCCGAGTCGCAGGCGCCAGTGACCTTGCCAGAGCCGGCAGCGGAAAACTGCTGCGACATCGGAGAGCCGATTCGACCTGCGACCGGAGAGGTCTATCTCAACGCCATCAAGGATGCCGCCTTTGAAAACGAAGGCTCGCACTTCGCCCTCTGGAGATCCTACCGCTCGCTGCGGACCACCAAAGGGAGCCTCGGCAACGGCTGGGTCACCACGCTCGATAGTCACGTCAAAAAAGACGGGCCGAAAATGGTCTACCAAGACGAGGTCGGTGCGAGCCACTACCTCGAACCGGTGGAACGCGGGGTGTACCAAGGAATTAAAGACTACAAGAAGATTCGGCTGACCGAAGGGACGACGGAGTCGCGCCTGAGTTTTGACGGAAGCACCTACGTCTTCGGCAAAGCAGGGGAGCTTCGTTCTCTGGAGTTTCCGTCGAAGCAAAAGATCACGCTTCACTGGCAAGAGGGCCGTGTCGTGCGGGTCTCCGACGACTGGGGGAAGTCCCTCGTCTTCGACTACGCCAAGGGCCTCTTGAGCAAGGTCTCCGCACAGTGGGGCACGGGTAAGGCGCAGGCGACGCGTCTCCTCGTGAGCTACTCCTACGATGCGCAGGCGCGGCTCGTGCAGGTCGGGCATGCCAACAATGAAACTCACCGCTACACCTATCTTGAAAAAAACATCCAGGGCCTCGGGCACTACCTGCTCACGGCGCGAGACGGCGAAGGGCGCTTGATCGAGGGCCATCAGTACGACGAATTCGGTCGCGGCGTGACGAGCGAAGGGCAGGGCGGCAAGTTCCGCATCACCTACAGCGCTCCCGCATCGTTGATCGCTCAGCGTTCGCAGGTCAAGGTGGAGAATCTCACGAAGAAAACGAGTGCGACGTTCGAATACGACGCCAACGGAAACTTCCTCGGGAAATCCGCATCGCTCGCGGGACACCAGGGCGCGGACGCGAACACGTTCGTCGCGGGCCTCGTGAAGCAGCAGCAGCGCGGCGGTCAGCGGAAGGAGCTCACGTACCAAGATGGCCAGCTCACGCAGCTCGATGTAAAGGCCGGGGCAAAGCAAGTCTCTGCGGGGATCTCCTACCGCGGGGATCTGCCCGAGTCCTACTCTCAGAGCTCCGTCCTCGGAGGCCGGCTCGGCGTGACTCACCAGTACGACGGGGCGCTGCTCGTTGGGCAGACGACCACCGGGTACACGAAGGATCTGACCGGCGCCGTGGTCCCGGTGAAGCAAACGAAAAACCTAAAGTACAATTCCCAAGGCCAGCTTATCCGCTACCAAGATCCAGCAACGGAGCAAGACATCACCCTCACGTATCATGCGAAGGGCACGGGGACGAACGCGGGCCGGATCAAATCTCTCAGCTCCCCGTCGCAGAAGATCGAGTTCCTCGCCTACGACTTCTTCGGTTACCCGCTTGTGAAGCGCTACAACGAGCGCCTGAACACCGTCGCGAAGACGGATGACAGCGGAAAAGTGATCGTGACCCACGACGGGAAGATTCAGAAGTTCGATCGCGGTGGCCTAAAGCAAAGCGTGACAGTGAACGACACGTCCATGAGCTTCCGCTACGACTCGCAGCGATCACTTGCGGGGATCAAACAGCGCCACAGTAACAAGCTCGTCGACGTGACGAAACCGCCCCAGTCCTTCGTCGATCAGCTCGAGCGCACCTACCGCCTCGAGGAAGACGCGCGCGGCAACCTCGTCGCCATGAGCGAGAAGGGCAACGAGAAGAATTCGCTCAAGCTCGACTACGACATGAAAAACCGCATGGTCGGCATGGTGCTACCGAACGGCTTCCAGTTCAAAAAAACCTACGACGACTTCGGCCGGCTGGTCGAAGAGTACTCGAGCGTGACGGGCCTCACCCGCCGCGCCTACGACGTCAGCGGTAAGCTCACCGGAGAGCTCGACGCTGTCGGCAACCTCAAAGAACTCACGTACCGCGACGGCAAGCTCGTCGCAGAGACTTTCAACAAGCAGCCGTTGCGCAAGATCACCTACGGCGAAGATCTCAGCAAGCCGCTCGCCATCGAATCGGCGGGGATTAAAAACGCCTACCGCTACGACCTCAAGGGGCGCACGACGCTCGAGTCGCTGGTCAGCAACGGTGTCGTGAAAAACGTCCGCTACGTCTACGGTCAGTACTCGGGATCAGAGCCGGCCGCCACCGTCTACCCAGACGGCACGCAGCTCATCAACCAAGAAGAGGACGTCGACACGACGTCGCTCTGGCTCCTCAACGGAAAAGAAAAAATCCGGCTCTACACCCACGGGCGCAGACCGGGAGTGATCCTCAAGGCCTACGGCGACGGCAAGATTCAAACTCAGCTCAAGCTCTCGGAGACCTTCGACTACTCACTGGTCGCACCGAAGCTCAAGTTCGACTTCAAGTTCGATGCCCAGAAGCAGCAGCTCACATCGATCACGTCCTCTGATCCAGCGCTTAGTGCGAGCTACGAGTATGGCGCCAAGGGCTTTCTCGCGCGATCCGTGACTGCGGCCGGAGCGTCGAGCTTCGCCTACGACGCCCACGGCTCACCGACCAGCCTGACGCAAAATAAGCAGGCGACGGTGATCACCTACGAGCAGTGGCTTCCGACGTCGATCCAGAAGAAGGGAGAGAAACTCCCCGTCGCCTACGACGCCAAAGGGCGCATGGTAAAAAAGGGCAACCTGAAGTTTAACTACAACGCCTACGATCTCTTGAGCCGCGTGGAAACCACGGCCGGAAAGACGGTCGCGGACTACCTGTACGACGGCGCGGGCCGCCGGGTCGCGAAGATCGTCGACGGCGTACGCACGGACTTCGTCTACGACCTGAAGGGTCGCCTCATCAGCGAAGCACGAGTGGATGCGCAGACCGACTACTTCTACCACCAGTCCCAGATCGTCGCAATCCGAGCGACGAAGCAGGGGACTCCAACGTTTTTCTACCCGATCCTCGATCAGACCGGTTCTCCACTCGCGATCATGGATGCGCAAGGGATCGTGGTGGCGAAGTCGGACCTCGGCGCCTACGAGCGCAGGCTCCTCACAAAAAACGGCACGCAGTTTCCGCACTACGCGTTTTCTTACCCGGGCCAGTACATCGATCAAGAAACGGGCCTCGCTTACAACATGAACCGCTACTACGACCCCGAGCTCGCGCAGTACACCACGAGCGATCCGCGCGGAGCGATGGGCGGCTTCAACACCTACGCCTACGCCTTCTCGAACCCGAACTCCTACGTCGACCGCGATGGCCTCCAGCCTGAAGCCGTGGACCCAGCGGAACTTCGAGCGCGCAGGAAAGCCGAAGACGCGCGCATCTGTGGAATGTCTCCCACGGACATGCCGGACGTGGTTCCGGAAAGTAACCAGCAGATCTGGAAGGTCGGTGATAACCGCTGGACCGAAGAATGGGAAGAAGCATACGGAGAGTGGGTGGCGGAGAACGTCAACGCCGACTTTTACACGAACATCAATCAGAAAACCGACTGCGCGGATGCCGCCTTCGGAATTCGGGCGATCTTCGCGCGGATTCACAAGCTCCCGATCGCGCTAGAGGGCTTCGTGGAAGGGTCGATGAGCCAGCTGGGGCACAGCTCAACCGACTTCAAGATCGGGGCTGAGAGAGTGGCCATCAACGGCCAGGTTGCCAGCGACGATCTGTGGGCGAGTGACTGGAAAACCGCCTTTGCGCAAGACTCGAAGTTTAGAAAATTCCTCAGCCTCGCCAACAGTTACATGGTCGGCACCAGTGGCAATCCGATGAACACGCACCCCATCAAGCTGGCGAACATCACGGAGAAAGCGGATGGCACCCTAGAAGCGACACCCACAGGAAACCTGCGGCCTGGCAGCATGTTCATGAATGAAGGGCACACCTACTTCATCGACGACATCAACCGCGACGCGTATTTCCCGATCTCGACCCTCAATTCCACGGTCCCTGCGAAGGTTCGAGATCTCGCCTCGCATTCGCTTAGTGTCGGGGATCCGCCGGCACCAGTACCCAATGACGAACGCGGTTTCCTGAACTGGAACTGGTCGGCCTACTGCGGTGGCACGCGAGGCTGGAAGGTGGCGGCGGACAACAAGCACGCCGACTTTAAAGACTCCGATCAGCAGTACGCCCTCGTCGTTGAAGCGGAAGAACGCACTCCCGAACAGGCGAAGTTTGCCAGCTACGTGGACCAGATTTCTGGCGGCGGCTACATGACCACGGATGAGGCCCTCGGTATTATCACGCGAACGGCTGAAGCCGGGGTCATCAGTGAAGAGGTCCTGCGCAGAGAAGCTGAAGCCCTGATGCAAGCTTTGCAGCAGCGGGTGCAGATCGTCGAAGACGGGCTCGCAAGTGGGGTGGATTCGGAAGAACATCCTGACTACGACGCACACTCGACTCCGTCGAGGGACAGCAAGGTCGAAGAATCCTATGACAAGCTGTCTCAGTTTTATGATATCTACCAAGAGCAGAACCCCGGCGTCCCAAGCTTCCGCGACTTCATGAGTCAGTTTACGATCGAGCTGCCGTTCGAAGGGGTCGTGTTGAAACCTTCGGTGTTAGTATTAGCAACATCGACCTATAATTGGTCGAGCGAACCCTGGGATACGATTGATGAGAGGTGGGGTGTTTCGCAGCTCAAGATTGAATACGCGTCTTTAAGGGAAAGACTTCGGACCTGCACACCGGGCCCGAATTGTGAGATAGAAGCAAGATACGCTCAACCGTATCGTTTCCTCGATCCGATTATGCCTCCGGAGACACAGGCCCCCGCGGGCGCTGTGGGTCCCGCACCGGCGAGCGTCACTCCTAGTCCGATTGGTTCTGGAACTTACCAATCGAATCCTTACCAGGGTGGCGTGGGTGGGACCTACGGGGGATACGGGTATCCGGGAGCTGGCGGGCAACCCACCCAGCCTTCAACAACCAGTGGATCAGGGGCCGGACAATGAAAATCTTTCTTCTATTACTTCTTGGCGGCGTCCTGGTTTTCGAAGCGAAAGCTGACTGCTTAGCGCGCTACAATTACGACGCCGATGAGCCGCTGGAGCAACTCCATAAGCGCATCAAGAAAGTGCACGGTTTCGCGGGGCCCTCAACGATCGAGGCGCTCTATCGAGTGAAGGGGTCTTCCGACTCCGTGACGTTGTACAAGTCCGACGATGCGCACTTCAAGGCAAGCTACGACATGGAGAGTGCGGCGGAAACTTATCCGGCAACCTTCGATTCGCTGACGGCGTTTCGTAAGCTGTTCGGAAAGACGACGATCGAAAGCAGTGCGCACGAAACGTTCGTCAATGAGAAGGCCGACTACCAGCTCTCGCGCTCCGCCGGGAAAATTTACAAGCTCCGGGTGAAAGATGTACTGGCGTGCTCACTTTTACCGGAGGGTGTTGGGCCCACGAAGTGCATCTGCCTCTGAGTGATGTCTGCTGAATTTCTACGGCGTCAGATTATAGAAATAAACCATCAGGTGATAAATATCCGTCGGCGGCGTGACCGGATTTTGGGTCCCCGCTAACGCGTTCATCTGCGCCAGATACTCTTCCGTGAGCGCGCGCGCCTTCTCCACATTCTTTTGAGAAAAAGAAAACGTCTCCGTGTTGCCGAAGCGCATGGTGGGCGGTTGCTCTTTGAAGGCGACGTGGGCCTTGTCGGCCATGATCTTGTACTTCGCCAGCACATCATCCAGCGAATTTTTGCTCGTGACCAAGTAGCGCTTCTCTTGCTTGAACTGGCCGTTGGCATCCAAAGAAAGCACGCCCGTGCTCAGGAGATCGTCGATCGCACCCTGGGCTTCGGCGAGGCTAATCCCCAAGCGCTCAGAGGCTTCTTTCGCCGAGAAATTTTCCAGTTCGGTCATGGCCGAAACCGGGAAGTGATACCATTTGCTGATCTTTTGGTAGTTCTCTTGCTCGAGCTCGGACATGACGGCCGGACGGGTGACCTGGAGTTGGCGTTCAAGTTCTTGGCGAATCTCCGTGTCTTTGGCGGCGGCGAGCTGCACCAGTAAAAGCAGCCGGCGTTTTTCTACTTCTTTGAACTTCAGTTTCTTGGCCACTTTAAGCGCAAGCTCTGAGGAGAAGCTGCGTTTGCCGGCCAACACGTTGCTGAGAGCGACGTGGGAAATGCCGAGGAACTTCGCAAACGCGCGCTGAGAGAACAGAGGATTGGCGGTCGTTTTTTCTTGGAGGATGTCTTTGAGATAGGCCCGGTAGTCCGTGTACTGCATGATGCTCATAGAAGGATTCTTTCCACCTGCAACTGAATGGTTTCGTTTCCGTTAAAGCGGTTGATGCCGATCCCGAACTGCAACGTGAAGGGAGTCTTGCCCTGTTTTTGGAAAACTTCATCGGGCGACGGTTCGTTCCACTTCCCGAGGTAGTTGAAGCTAATCCCCGCGAACGTCGACTGAGGATTTTTGAGCGGCGAAAAGGTCCAGCGCACATGGGCGTCTTTTAGGATGCGATAGCTCGCCAGCTTCACGCCGGACATGCGGAAGACGGGACGCTGGTTGCCGTTCCCAAACGGTTCGAGGTGCGCGAGGTCCCGCACCAGCTGCGGAGAAATGTCTTCCGGGTTGAGTTCAATGTCCCAGTGCTCTTGGCGCGTCCGTAAAACCGCCGGCAAACGAGCGATGATCTCACGTAGACGTTTCTGGAACTCCGGAACATTTTCTTTCTTGAGCGACATGCCGGCAGCGGCCTTGTGGCCACCGAATTTAATGAAGAGGTCTTTGCACTGCTCGAGGCAATCAAAAATATTCATCTCGCCGGCCGCGCGGGCCGAGCCTTTCACAACGCCGTCTTCTTCAGCGTTGGTGAGCACCACCGCCGGGCAATGGAACGCGTCGACGAGCTTGCTCGCGACGATCCCTACGACACCTTCGTGCCAGTCAGGGCGATAGACCACGTTGACGACCATGTCGTCGTTGAGATTTTTGCGAACTTCTTCTTTAGCGCCTTCCACCACTTCCGCTTGAATCATGCGGCGATCGCGGTTGGAGATCTCGAGATGTTGATAGTGTTCACGGGCCTCTTCGCGGGTCTGCGCGATGAGAAGCTTCAAGGCGCGTTCCGGATGATCCAAGCGACCTTTCGAGTTAATCATCGGGCCGATGTTGAACGAGATCTTTTCGCTCGTCACGCCATCCTTGAGTTCTTCGGGGGCAAAAAATTGCAACAGCCCTGGATAAAGACAAGTGGGAATTTGCTTCAGACCGTGGCGTGAGAGACGAAGATTGATGGGAGTGAGGACGGCTAAATCACAAATTGTACCGACGGCTACGAAGGGCAGCAGTGGGTAAACGGTAGGAACGGTTTTTCCATTGGCGATCATGATCTCACGCATCTTCACCGCCAGAGCGAAGGCCACGCCCACGCCCGCGAGCGGACGAAGAGGTGAGTCTTCCGGCTCGTCACGGCGATTCGGATTCACCACGGCGTAGGCGCGTGGAATGAACGGAGCAGCGTCGCGGTGATGATCCGTGATGATGAGATCGATGCCCAAGGCTAGCGCGTAGTCAGCGGTCTCTGTGTTCGAGATCCCGCAGTCCACGGAGATTAGAACTTTCACGCCCTCCGCAAGAGCATTATCGATGGACACTGGGTGGATACCGTAGCCTTCCACGAAGCGGCTCGGTTGAAACACGGCGATCTCTGCGCCGATCATCTTAAAGAAGTGCCACAGCAGCGCACACGACGTTGTGCCGTCGACATCGTAGTCGCCATAGACGGCGATTTTTTCGTTTTGTTCTACGGCGGAAATAAGTCGCAGAGCCGCTTTCTCGAGGTCGATCATTTTGGTGAGGTCAGGAATGTCTTTGAGGTTCCAAGACAGGAAGTCTTGCGCCTGGGTTCCAGTTAGGCCGCGTTTTTCAAGGAGGCGTTGTAGAGCAGGATGCAGGGTTTGGTCCGTCATGAATTAACGGTAACAAACTCACCACAGTACGTAGAGCCCTTTGATCAGGTCTTCGTCACAGAGATTCTCGCTCTCTTCGAAGAGGCCTTGAAATTTCTCATCCTTAGCGTGGATCTTTTCAAAATAATTCAGGGGAAGAAAGGCCTTGGCGCATTTTTGACAGCGCTCCAATTCGACTTCACTGGCATTACAGTGACCGCACTTATGGCAGAGCTTGATTATCAACTTATCTTGTTTAAGCCGTTTCGGCTCAGTTTCGTTCATTTTTCTCTCGCGGGTTGCAGGGACCGCAAAAGACTTATCGGAGGATATTAAGGCTTCTGAAATAAAAAAACCCCGCCGAGGCGGGGTCTCTTAGGTTTGTGAGAGTCGGAGCTTAGCCTTGGAAGCCAGGCATCGGAGCCGGTGCCATCTGTGGTTGGCCCATCTGCGGCGCCATGGTCTGGAAATTACCAAATGCCCCACGAGAACTGTCGTCTATTAGCGGAGCGAAACCGAAATTGCTCTGCTGAAAAGGAAGGAAGCTCTGTTGTGGCTGGCCGCTCATTCCCATGGGGTTCATCATTCCCATGCCCATTTGAGGCTGTTGTGGGCCGTAGTAGTTGTTCACGGTCTGAGGCTGCTGTTGTGCCCAGGGATTTTCCATCATCAAAGATTGCGACGGCAGCTGGAGCTGACCCAAGCCATACATCGGCTGCTGTTGCTGCAGGCCGAAGTAGTTCGAGCCGCCGTAGCCGTAGACCGACGGCTGCTGGCGCTGCTGGTTCTGCATCTGGCCGAACATACCGATGAGCATCTGGTTCATGCCCAACATGACCTGGGTGAACTGCTGCTGCTGTTTGTTCAGTTCGTCGATCTTCTTCAAGAAGTCGTTGTCGCGCTGCTCTGCTTGGCACACGAAGATGTCGTGCTCTTTCTTGAGTTTTTCGGCGAGCAATTTCTCCGCCGCGAGTTCCGCTTCACGCTTCCGCAAGTTCTCGGTGGAAGCCGCGAGCTCCTCGTCGCGTTTTCTGTCGGCTTCCGCTTTCACGCGAATGGATTCCGCGTTCGCCGCAATCTTCTTGTTCGATTCTTCCAGTGCCGCTTTCAACTCGTCGGTGATCTTCTTGACGTCCGCGAGAGCAAGCTTCCCTGCGGATAGATCCGCACCCGTCAATGAGGTCGAGCCCTCGAGGGCCTTGAGACCTTCTTCGAAGCCGGTGATCTTGGCAAAGTGATCATTAATCAGTTTTTCCATTTCACTGATCTTTTGAATTTTAGATGAGTCGGCTTCATGGCCTGCGACGAGGTCAGCGTGGGCGGCCGCGAGTTTCGCTTTCAGATCTTCGGCGACTAATTTCTCAGCGGCGATGTCTGTTTTAATGATGACGATTTTTTCGGCGTCAGTTTTCACAACTTCTGGAAGTGCTGCAACTTCTGGTTGCGCGGCAACTTCTGGTTGCGCGGCAACTTCTGGTTGCGCGGCAACTTCT
>JAIXOY010000241.1 GCA_027486525.1 Pseudomonadota bacterium | reverse complement strand
TGAAGCATAGCTCGGCGATAGCCGGCTGGGTCGAGAGCGCTCAACCCACTCGATTCGTGATTCTTAATCACACGACGGCGACGACGGAAGCGCGTGCTTGGCAAGATCGTTTCTTGTCGCGCTGGCAAACGAGTGTGGCACGCCCCCGCGGTTATATCCGCACGAGCGTCTACCCCGTCGACGCGAGTTTCTTTAATTAGCTTTACGCTTAAGTAGCAACATCCCGTCGCGCACAGGTAACAGGGTCGCCACAAAATCATCCCATCCCGTCGCAATCCGAGTCGCTTCCATGATCTTAGCGGTGTGCTGATCGGGATTCTCACTGAGCACTTTGCCACTCCAAAGCGTGTTATCCACGACGATCACTCCACGAGTGGAGAGATGGTCACGGGCCCACGTCACGTACAGGGGATAGTTCACCTTATCCGCGTCCACGAAGATCAAGTCAAAATCCCCCTCCAGCGCGGCGAGCGCTTGCTCGCCACCATCGAGGCGCGCGTGGATCTTTTTCCCATGAGGACTCTTGTCCCAATAGCTCTGAGCGAGTTCGGTGGTTCCCGGATTCACATCAATCGTGACGAGCTCACCATCGGCCGGCAGCTGCTCGGCCATGCAAAGCGCGGAATAGCCCGTAAACGTGCCTAGCTCGAGCACCCGCTTTGCACCAATGGTATGGATCAAGAAGCTCAACAGCGAAGCCTCAAGCTCTCCAATCAGCATGTTGCTACCAGGAATGGCCTTGCGGGTGTAATCCGCCAACTCAAAACTCAGAGCTGAAGGACGGATAGAGTGGGCGACACAGTATTCTTCTAGCGACTTGGCCATGGGAACTCCTTGAGAACAGAAATAATTTCATGCCCCCCTCGTGTTTTATCAGAATTCGGCTATATTGCGCCGCACAAGTTTAAGTTTAAGACCCTAACCAAGGAATAACCCCCATGAAAAAACCACTGATTGGCCTTTTGGCCCTCATGTCTTTCAGCGCCTTCGCTGCAAGCACTGATTCTATCAACGCTCAAGAAATGCTCGCGGAAGGCGCGATGTCGATGGAAGAGATGCGCGAGTTGGATGCACAACAAGCCGCTCAATCTTTCAGCTTCAACTCATTCAACAGTGCTGTATCGGCTTCTGGCCGCTTCGCTGACATGGATGCTCCTACTGCTGATCAACTGAACAATCTCGTGCTTGATAAGAACAAGGGCGAAATGTGCGGCCGTAAAGTGAACTTGTTCGCCTTGTCTGAAGACCAAATCTTGGCCGCCTTGCAAGCTGAACAACTCCGCATGTTGAACGCTGGCATCAGCAACCCTGAACCACGTTTCATCGCTGTGAACAAGAGCCCACGTGAATACTTCAAGTACAACACTGCGACGAAGAAGTACGACGTCGTGAAGAAGAATGCTGATGGCCAGACGATGAAGATCTACACGTTGCTCGCGGGCAACTTGGAAAAAGTTTTGGAAGTAAGCATCTCTACCGGCAAAGAAGAAACTGTGAAGGCCTCGAATAAGACTTACTGTGCAACAACGCCTGCTGGCTTCTTCCGCCCGTACAAAATGTACCGCTCCTACGTGTCTGGCACTTGGGAAGGATCTCAGATGCCGAACGCCGTGTTCATCTTCAACGGCATCGCTCTTCACGCGACACCAAACGATGCTGCTCACCAAGGTAGCCTCGGCAAACGCGCTTCCGGCGGATGTGTGCGCTTGCAAGGTCCAGACTACGCTCGCGCGCAAGGCCGTCCGAACGATTCAGAAGTTGATATCTCTCTCAAGGTCCGTCTTGAAACGATGTTGACTGGCCGTGGAATTGAGGCCGGTGATTTCGGTACCGTGAACGAAGGCAATGGCCGCACACGCATCACGAACAACACCGTTAAAACTCACAGTGTTGAACGCATCGGAGGGATCGTTGGTGCAAAGGCCAACGTCGATAGCTGGGGAACTGTTGTCTACATCCACTATTAGGATCTAGCTTTAGCTAAAGAGATTAAAGAAATTCGGAAAAGACTTCCTCACCGCATCTGGGTGGGGAAGTCTTCCGCCGTTGTGGGCACGTAAAAATAAGGCAGCCGTCATTACCAAACGATGGTCGGCCGGCACCTGCAAATCCCACGGACCACTTTGAATCCCACCTGTGATTTTTAACACATCTTCTTTTTCATCGTGCTCGACGGCCACTCCGCATTGCTGCAGAAGCGCGATGACAGCGGCAAGACGATCACTTTCTTTGTGACGAAGGACATCGACGCCCGAAAGTTCCGAGACACCTTCCAGGTGAGCAGCAAGAAAAGCCAACGCCGGAACAAGATCCGGACAGGCCAGCACACTCATCTGCAACGGGCGACGATCTCCGAGTCCTTGGCCATAGATTCCATCGGCTAAAAACTTCGCGGCCCCGCGGGAAGCGAGAAGATCGTAAACGGCTCGATCGGCCTGGCCATCGGGTACGAGCCCAGGAAGAATAAGTTTCTGTTTTGCTACGGCAGCGAACACCAGAGGGTAGGCAGCCGAACTCCAATCCAGCGGGACATTCACATCTCCAGCTTCGATGGCGACGGCACTTTCCTCGGTCATGTCCCAGTAAGGCCTAGAACTTGAAAGCATGGTGGGAGTGACGTGGTAGCCATCGATGGCAAAAGCCAAGCGTAGAGCTGAAGCGAACTGGGTGCTCCGAGCGGCGGAAATTTCTTTGGGAAGACGTGTGACATCAACAGGACCTTTGATCGTGAGATCGTTTCCCTGCCACCGAACTTCTGCCCCTGCGTTTTTGAGCACGTCTAACAACTCCGCCCACGGCCGCAGAGCAAGTCGACCGGTTGTGCGCAAGATGTAGGAACGTCTTCCTTTGCTCACCAACGCTGCAAGAAAGCGGGCCGTCGTTCCACCTTCACCGACATTCAGCACGAGAGTTTGATCGCTGGCTGTCTCGCAAGCGGGAAAAGAGTTATGAAAAACGACGTCCATCTCACCGCGAACATCGAGTCCGATGTCTCGCAACGCTCTGAGAAGCAGTTGCACATCGTC
The DNA here is from genome assembly GCA_027486525.1 of Pseudomonadota bacterium. Lineage (GTDB taxonomy): Bacteria > Bdellovibrionota > Bacteriovoracia > Bacteriovoracales > Bacteriovoracaceae > UBA6144. Next base: position 7,678 of record JAIXOY010000241.1, on the reverse strand, counting down.
ACTCTCCGGCAATTGCCGAATGCGTGTTCCAGCTCCGCGCCGGGCCGCTAAAATGAGAAAACGATTGGCGTGAGATTTCGAAGCCGGCAGCACGATCGGTGTTGCGAGAAAACCTGACTCAACGTTTAAAGTCACTCAAGGCCTCCACGCGAGACTTGATCTGCGTCAGCGGCGTCGATTGGAGTCGCGGTGAGCCTACTTTATCGAGCAGAACAAGATTGAGCCCTTCTGCTGTGCGCTTCTTATCATGACCAAGTGCTGACCAAAACGCCGCACGATCCAGACGCTTGTAGTTGCTGATATCTGTTTTGTCGTCATCCAGATCGAGCTTCGTGAAGAGCTCCTCGAAAGCTAGCAAACCGGCCTTCTGATCAAAGGCCTTGAAGAGATACTTGATGCCCATCGTGACCGCCAGGCCGTGCGGGATCCGGAGGACATGTTCGAACGCATGCCCGAGTGTGTGGCCAAGGTTGAGATAAGCGCGTTCCCCGTTGTCTTTCAAATCACGAGAGACCACGGCGAGCTTGTAGCGCGCACACTGCATGATGAGCTCATCCATGACGATCTTTGGCGCCATGATGGTGTCATAGATCGCCTTATCGAGGAGCCCGTACTTCAGGATCTCGCCCTTGCCTGAGTGCAAATCGTGGCTCGTGAGGGTTTTGAGAAAATCAGAGCACAGCCATACTTCTTCTGGCTCATGAAACGCACCCAGAAGATTTTTTCCCGCAGGGGTGTTGAGGGCGGTCTTGCCCCCGATGGCGGCATCCACCATTCCCATCAACGTGGTGGGAACGGCAATCCAGCGCACACCGCGATGAAGAGTCGCGGCGATGAAACCTGCAAAGTCGGTGGTCGCGCCACCACCGATGCCAAGGATGGTGTGGTCGCGAAGAATGCCTTGCTTCAAGAAGAAGCTCGTCGCTTCACCAAAGGTGTCGAGATTTTTTTGTTCTTCCGGTTGGTTCAACCAAAAAACATCTGGCGCAAACTGCAACCACTGCGGCAGCATGTTCTTCACCTTGGCATCCACGACAATGAACATGCGCTGATCCCGCGCTCTCTCGAGAGCGTTGGCCAATTCAAGCTGTTTGTAAGTTAGGATTTTTGATGTCATGGTTGTTTTCTTATCGGTCAGAGTTTAGGGGAACCTATGCCAGAAGTGGATGATTTTTTCCGTCTCAAAGAATACGACTCTCTCGGTCGTGAAGCTAGGGTGGCGAAATCCGCCATGGACGAGGAGCTTGCTCGGTTAAAACGCCGCGAAGCAGAGTTAGCCGAGCGTCGACAACTCCTCGCAACGCGCGAGGCTGACGTACGTGCCATGAATCACAAGATGGCTGAGCTGGATCGTCTGCTCACGCAACGTCTAGCACCTGAGGCGATCAGTAAGCTGGAAGAAGAAGGTCTTAACATATTGGTGCGGCAGCAAGAACTCGAGATCTTGATCGAAGAAGATCACACGTTCTTGGCGGGCTTCTCCACAACGCTCGAAGACATTAGACGCGACATCGACAGCAAACTTTCCGAGCTTCGGTTGAAAGAAAAGGTCGCACTCGAACGTCAAAAGGCCCTCGCTCCAGAACTGCCGGAAGGATGGCTCGTGAGCTATCAAAAGATCGCGGCCAAGAATCCCGCCCACGGGGTCTTCAGCCGGATTCAGTCGCAGCAATGCCAGTTCTGTCGCTTCGCCGTTTCTAAATCCGTTGAATCAGAGGTCGACACCCAGTATCTCCTCAAGTCCTGCTCCAGCTGCGGACGCCTCTTTCTCCCGTACAAGGCCGTTGCCGGCTAGCGCTCGCCATTCTATAAAGCCCTACCGAGAAAAGGGGATCATCGCTGGGGGGTAACCCCGGGAGGAAAGTCCGGACACCACAAAGCATCGTAGCGGGTAACGCCCGCCCATCGTGAGGTGAGGACAAGTGCAACAGAAAGTATGTACAGGTAATGCTGTAGTGAAACCAGGTAAACTCTACGAGGTGCAAGCTCACATAGGTGAACGTCTGAGGCCCGCTTGGCCGAGTTCACGGGTAGAGTGCTGGAGCCGCCAGGTAACTGTCGGCCTAGAGGAATGATGATCGAAAACAGAATCCGGCTTATCCCTTTTCTCGGTTATTTTCAGGATTCGAGGTTTTAGTCACAGCCCGAAGACAAATTCTCGACACACTTTTCTTCAGTGTCACCGGCCGCACGCACCACACTCAAATCGGAAAGCTTGTAGAGATAGATCACGAAGCAACTGTTCGAGCAGGTCTCCGTTTCACCGGTGTACTGAGATTCGATGTCGATAGAGATGTCACACTTCGCAAGACCCACACCTGCTTGAGTAGAACGTGAAAGCTTGCAGCTCATCTGCGGCTTCCCTGCGACCTCCGATACCCACGCTGTCATCTCTCCTTCATTGACGGTGTCCGACAGCAACGCATCCAACGAATTCGCAATATTCTTTTCGAGCTTGGGATTGGCCCAGGCCACGGACGTGATTGTGAAGAGAGCAGTTAGCAACATCGTTTTCATGGAAACCTCTTTTGGATCTGATATCTTGGACCAATCAAACTGTCTGCCCGATGAGTAATCTTTATAAACACACCGATCACAAGGTAGTCACTTTGCGACAGGCTTTCAGCAGGTTAGCCCCTAGGAATTCGGCATCCCCTTTGCTCTCATAAGAGTATGAAAACCTTCTTCATGCTACTCCTGTTGAGCACCACTTCTGCGTGGGCTATTCCAACCTCTTGCGACCAGTACAAACAGGTGAAGGCCCGCCTCGCAGGTGTCCGCTATGAGGATGTAGATCGTTTGATCCAAGACACAGAATGGCTAGACGAACACTACGACCGCGCCGATCGCCGTGGGCTCGGCTTCAATATCTTCAAGCTCATGGTGATGGGTGTGAACTGGTCGAGCTTCATCTTCATTCCCTCTCGCGTAGAGAGCGCCACTGTGACCGGCATGTACGCCAGCAATCCAGAAAACTTTGTACTCTTTCTGCGCTTAGAAACCCGCTTTGCCTGCCGCTACCTGGCCATGACGGACAGAGATTCACTGCGCCTGCGTGCGGTGACCCACGAGGCGTGGACCAAGATCAACTCGCGCTACGTGCGAGACATGATTCGACGGAATTCTGAAGCTCGTAGCAGGTAGTTCTCGTATACGGGCCAGAAACCCAAAACGGCTTCGACGAAGTGCCTCGATTTTTTCCTAGGTACTCACTAGTTTAGGAAATGGTTGGCGTCTTAACACTCAGTTATTTCATTCATATCCGCTCATTTTTATCCAGATCTGATCCTTCCACCCTCATAATAAATTTACACAAAAAATGATTTCATCCGATATCCTTTTGGAGAGGACACCATGAAAAATAAACTAGTACTTTTTCTCTTCAGCATTTTAAGCACGCAAGCCTTCGCTGACGTGACATGCGGGATCGGCGACACCGTAAAAGGTATTATGGTGGTAAGCACGCAGGTCCTATGCCCGGACGGAGTCGATGGTTGGATCGCAGACGAAACACCCGTAACTTCCGCAACAGTCACCTACAAAAGCGCACAGGGTACAGAAGCGACTGCTGTACTTTCGAACCCTCCAGCAAATGCTCAACTGCTCTTGGCTCCGGAAGATCCGCGAATTATTGATTGGGTAAAAAGTCAACTTCCTCCGGGAGCTTCTGACATCGACTTATCTAAACTCACCTTCAGCGATACGACTCCACTCTATGCTGCAGCTGGAGCCATAACTCAGCCCGTGAGCAACGTTAAGGGTGGCCCTGCGACCCAAAGTCCCGTTGCGCCCGGCGTGTCTCAAGAAGCACCGGCTTGTGTGTACTTAACAAGCTCACAGGACGTGAAGAACTACATCACTGTTAAGGGCGAGCTGTGTTCTAAAACCCCCATGAAGTTTTGTATCGCCCAGGTGCAATGTACTAAAGCATTTGAGGTCTCAGGGGCGACGCAGGACCCTGGTTTGTTTAGGGCTTACTGTAAGGTAGACCCGGCCACTGATAGCTGCCCAAGAGATCCGATCGATTGCTTCAGCGACTCTTCTATCGACGAACTCGAGCAGCAAGGCACGAAATTTCTCGAGCTCAACGGCTCCGGAAACCCAAGAGCACTCTCTCGATGAAGCTAACATCTTTATTCGCCATGCTTTGTGTGCTCATCGCTCCCCTGGCCTACGGATCGATGACGGAACTCACAGGAAAGGACTACCCTCCGTTCGATGGTTTCAAATCCAACGACGAGCTCTACATCGGGAAGTATCTGGAGAAGAAAGGATTCCACAAAAGCGCGCCTTACCGCGTCGAGCTGTTCTGTGAATACAAGAGTGATCCGAAGAAAAAATTCCTAGGTAATTCCCAAGTTCACGTTTGTCGGTACATTCAAATCGAAGGCTATCCGGGAAACAAAGCGAACCCAGACTTAGACAAAAAGTAGTCCGAGAATCCCAGATTAACGTCTTACATTTTCTTTAAACACTTAAGGCTGGCGGTAGAAAGATTGCTCTCCTCAGCCGTGCCATCGCGCCAGGTGGTCTCGCGGGTAAATTTCCAGGTTTTCCACTCTTCCGCACTCAGCCGCAAGACATAGTTCACGATGGAGTACTTGGTGATTCCTGTCTTTACTGTCGGAAGTTCGCTGACATCGATTTTTTGTGTGAGCGCTGGGTACTGCTTGAACTTCTCGTCATCAGTCTCAATGACATAAGTGGGAAGCTCCCACTGGCCCTCGAGCCACTCGCCTTTCACTTTCTGATAGGCCTGTAAGCGCTCAGCTTTGCCTACAATCACTCGCAGCAGACTCAGTTCGTGCTCGACCGCTTTCTTGGCAGGCGCATCTCCACCGGCAGGATAGGCCAAAGCTTTACCTTGTTTGTGAGCGACACAGCTCTTCTTCATCGGACAAATCTCACAGGCCACCCGATTGGCCTGGCAGATGGTGCGCCCTAGATCCATCAGCGCTTCATTCAACGCACGAAACGACAGGTGCCGTTCGGGCACGATTTTATTTTCCAAGAAGAGCTGCAGGATTTGCTTCTGCAATCGTGGGCCCTTGGCGGTTTTAAGACCATACAGCCGAGCCAGCACTCTTTCTAAGTTGGCATCGACCGCCAAAGCCGGACGATCCATGCCAATAGCGATCAAGGCATTGGACGTGTAGGGGCCAATGCCGGAGATCATCTGCAGATCATCTCCCTGGTCAGGAAATTTCCCATCCCAGTCACGCGCAATCGCTTCGGCAATCTTCTTTAAGTTCTTCGCACGACGGTAGTAGCCCAATCCCTTCCACGCCACCAGCAATTCTTCTTCACTGGCTTTGGCTAAGGACTGCAGATCAGGAAAACGCAGCAGGAAACGCTCGTAGTGTTGCAGCACTGTGGAGACGGTCGTTTGTTGCAGCATGATTTCTGAAACGAGCGTGCGGTAGAGCGTGCGGTTCTTCCGCCAAGGCAAATGCCCAAATTCGCGACCGGACCAAGTTAGAAGTTGTGACCACATGAGCCTAAGATGCTAGAGGCTATTCACATGCCTTGGCCAGTTCGACAACCATGTCCATCATCTTAGACGCCGGGAAAGTCCCACGGTCGCCATGGAGTTTGGCATGCTTTGATTCGAGGTACTGAGAGAGCTCCGCTTGGTACTCGTAAACATCGGTGATGAAGATCAGCTTCTTCGCGGTGGACTCTTCCATCCATTCAATCATCCGCTTGGCATCGTTCAATCCCTGACTCACGCAACTGCTGGCCGCATCGATGTTACGAATGCTGGTATCAAATCCTTTCAGCACCGGACGCTTCTTCCCGCAAGCGGCAAGAAGGCTTTCTAAGAAAGCTGCGCGCTGGCAGCTTCCTTTGCCATCACCCGGGTCAATCCCCCGCATGGAAGAGCTCGTATCCACCCAAACTTCTAGACCACTGGCAGCCCCGACTTTTTTTTCCGGCCGGGCTTCGCCACAAAAAATATCAAAGGCGTACTTGGCATCACAGTTTACCAGACTGCGATCAACGCTGGTGGAGGTCGGGAGCTGCGGAAGCCCTTCATCGATTTCGAACTTCGGTTCTTTTTCTTCCGGCGCTTTGCCGTTGCGAGGATAGAGCCCGATCACGGGATCAAGACAGTAGTCACCGACGGGCTCGCAGGCCTGCGCGACTCTCATGCCATTGAGACGAGGAGCGAGATAGCGCTCCCATTGAGCAGCAGCGGGAGGCGTGAGGAAGTAGACCTCAATCTCCAGGGGTGCGGCCATGACAAGGCATGGCCAGAGCAGCAGAAGCCATTTCATTAGAAATTCACGTTGCGACTGCGGACATACCGGAAAATGGCATCGCCGAGGTCGACGATCAAATCTCGATCGGCAATTTCGAGATCGAGGAAGTCACCGATGTACGCTTTTTGGCGCGGAGAGAGCGTTTGCAGTTTATCGCGCAAACTTAAATCCGGACCCTTTGCCACACTACTCGTGTTGTCCTGCTCACCAAACGACATGCTTTGTTTTTTGCCACCGATGTTAATCGTCGCCGTTGTCTTGCGACGCTCTTCTTGCACGGGCGGAGCTTCCTGCTGTGGCGTTGAAGCGGTCTGCTTGTTGGGCATCTGCTCTTTATAGAAGAACACCAGGCGCTTGAAAGTATCGGTTGAATCTTCCGCCACACCATCAATGACTTCATGCAAAGGAATGTTGAGTGTCGCGATGAGATTCGCCACCAACTGCTCATCCACACTCGCTGTCTTGAGATTCAAGAAGCGCGACATGGTGGAGATCCCCACGCCCGTCATCTCGGAAAGATCCTTCTGCGTAAGACCACCTCTCAGCTGCATGTACTTGCGTACGACTGCGAGAAAGTTTTCTAAGAAGTCTGCGCTGAAGTTGATCATAGGGGCCTCCAGGCCGGGGTCTTACCTAAGTCTATGCTTTCCTTGTCGGAATGAAATAAAATTGCATAAAGGAATTTTTTGCATTGACTCGATGCCCAAAATGCCGTACGATTGCAGTCAGGAACACACAAGACCCAATAAACGGGGGAGAATGTTATGCGCACCGTGACCGAAGGATTCGAAATCACTCACTTTGAGCAGCTCCAGTTGATCCAGGATGAACAACTAAGCTCTCTCACCATCACTGCTCAAGCCCTCGCGGGCTCCAATGTGCAATCAAGCACTTACACCTCAGTGACCTTCTCTTCTTGTGTGTTCCAAGCCTGTTCATTTAAACAAGTTAAGTTTATCAATTGCACGTTTAAGCAATGCAATTTCGAATTTTCGCATCTTTATGCATGTCACTTTGAAAATTGCATCTTTGAAGACTGTCAGTGGCCAGCGAGCTCAACCCACGGCTGCAGCTTCATTGATTGCGAGTTGGATACCTGGTTGTCGGCCCTTACTGAGACCCACGAAAACGTTCTTCACTACACGTTCGCCGAACGCCAGCAAGAAGCTGAAGACGTTCGCAACATGATGGCCGCTGCTTTTGTCGCTGCTTAATCAACTGGAAACGAGGGAAGCCACCCTACCCAAACCCAAGGCTTCCCTTTCACGCCCCGGGAGATGTTCTCTCTCCCCAATCTTCCGGGGTGTCTATTTGAAAAGAATAATCTCAGCGGACTTATCTCCCCGAGGTCCAAAGAGATTCACCCCTCCGGGTGAGGTCAAACCACCCGGAGGTTTTTTTACAAAGGATTTTTT
>JAIXOY010000247.1 GCA_027486525.1 Pseudomonadota bacterium | reverse complement strand
GGATACATCTCTTTGAAATAAACCATCCAACGTTTCAGCATAGCGGTCTCACAAAGGTTGGCGGCGCAAACCGCAGGCCCACAAAATTAAATTCACGACGACATGAACGACGGCACCGAAGAAGAACAGCACGAACCACAACGGCCCATCACCAATTCCCCAGACGGCGTAAACGAAGATGCACCCGAACGCCGAATCGGTTTGGTCGAGGAACGAAAAAAACCACGGATAGCGATCCGAAGTCTCACCGGGCCTCACGCCGAGACGCCTCTTGAGAAAAGAATTGGGGAGCTCGCAGATGACGTACGCAAAGCCCAAGGCCATCCCCAACCACACCCCGGATTGCTCGACCAAGAGAGCCGTCTTCCAGACTGCATCCAGTTGCTGGGCGAGGGCCACACCCAGGATCGTCAACGGGGGCATGAACAGAATTCCCCGCCAGGTTTTGTTCGCACCCAAGGCTTTGAGATGAAGGGGAATTTTTAGTCCTGGGAGAATATCAAATCTCACCACCAGCATGTGCAGGATCCCCCCAACCATCAGCGGGAGGGTAAGAATAAAGGCCCTCTGCCAAAAGAGCGCTGTTGAGAGTGAAAGAAGCATTCCTCTAGTATAGTCAGAAGCGTTCCAAGTGCTAGAAATGACTTAAATAGTCAGGAAGCAGAGGGTCTGCGTGTAAGAATTTCCGGGACCCCCCTGCCCCATGCCTTTCAGAGCTAAAATGGGGTCTATGGCCTCCATTGTTTTTTACCATAACTCCAAAGCGGGTCGCGGCGGACTCCCTCACTCCGAGAGCGAGCTGCGGAAATTTTTCTTCCGCCATGATGTGACGTTCCGCTACCCGCAGACCCGGGAAGAGCTTTTAGATAATCTCGACGACGATCTCGATACTGGCAAAGAGTATGTCTTCTCGGTGGGCGGCGACGGCACCGCCAACACCATCGCCCAGAAACTTCTCCATCAAGAGACGCGTCTCATGGTCATACCTTCCGGGACCGCCAATGATTTCGCGGGCGACCTCGGACTCACGCCGAACATTCGCAAAATTGCCAACGTCTTCCATGCGCAGCACACGCGCCTGGTCGATGTGATTGAGGTCAACGGCCGGGCGATGGTTTCTAACGGCGGCATCGGCATCGCGGCGATCGTCGCACAAGAGATCAACGAGAAACGAAAGTCCGGCCAGCTCTTCAAAAACCTCATGCACACACTCGGAAGCGACATCTACGGCTTCACGCTCCTGCAGCATCTGATGACACGTCCTCTTCCACTCCACGATATCCGCATCAGCTCCCCGGATGCGCCTCAGCTCGATGTCGTGACGAGCCCTCTCGTCTTAGTGAACAACCAACCTCTCCTGGGTGGAAAGTTCCGCGTCGCCCCCGACACGAATAACACTGACGGCACGTTCAACGTGACCGTGTTCCACCACCAAGACAAGATGAGTTTCATTCAGTGCATCGTGCGGATCCTGCGCACGGGCCTGCCTGCGCATGGTGAAAACGTGACGACTTTCGAAACGAACTCACTGGGCCTCACTCCCCTCACCTCCGAGCCCATGAGCTTCTTCGGTGACGGCGAGCAGTTCGAACCGCAAAAACACTACGACATTAAACTGATCCCGCAGTGCCTGCGCGTCTGCGCCGTGAATGATCAGATCTTCTACGATTCAGGTCACAACCTGGAAGAAATTCCAAAGCTCCAATGAATATCCTGCTGACCGGCTCGACGGGTTTTATCGGTAAGAGACTTGTGAAATCCTTGGCAGCTAACGGTCACAAGATCGGCCTGCTCATCCGCTCGGGCAGCCTCTCTCGCGCGAAAAAGATCTTTCAGAACGTTCCGCAAGTTCATTTCATCGAAGCGGATATTTCACGCAATGATGTGGTCGTACGAGTGGCCGGGACCGAAGCCGTGTTGCAAGACACCGATGCCGTCATCCACCTCGCCGGGACCTACAATCTCTCGATCCCTCTGGAAGAAGCCTACACGCACAACGTGATCGGCACCCAGAACATGGTGTGGTTCGCGCAGCGCCTCACGAAACTTCCCTGCTTTCACTACATCAGTACCTACGCCGTGAATTCGCACTGCCAGGGCCACGTGGGTGAAGACCAACTCGATGCGAGCAGCAAACTCGCGGACCATTACGCGCAAACGAAACTGCAGGCCGAGAGCATTGTTCGTCAGGCGAACTGGGGAAATACCCGCGTGCGCATCTATCGCCCGGGTGTCATTGTTGGTGATTCGAACACCGGCGAGATGGACAAGATTGATGGTCCGTACTTCTTCTTTCGTCTCTTCAACCAAATGCGCCAATGGAAAAGCGTCACTCGCAAAATGCCGTTTTTCCCGATCGTCGGCAGACAGGGAGCACAGGTTCCTCTCCTGCCCGTGAATGTCCTCGCAGACTGGCTGACAACACTCGTAGAACATCCGACGCACCATACTGTTCGCTCCTACCATCTCGTGTCGCAAGAACAACTTCTGGTGGAGAACTTCCTCCGCGAATCCCTCAAGGCGTATGACGTTCCCCTCATGGTGCGGCGGATGCCGGAGACCCGTCTCTTCAATCCGGTGCTACCCTTCTTAGGCATCCCACGGGAAGTGGCCCCCTATCTTTACTCAACGGCGAGCTTCTCCCGCGAGCACCTGGACGAAGATTTCCCGCAGCTCAAAGCACCGCTGCTCAATGACTATCTCCCTACGCTCGTCCAAGGGGCACGGGAGATGTTCAAATGAAAGAGATCATCAAAATCGCCTACGGCCCTTCGAGCGAAAACTACGATGCCCACTTTAGCTTCCAAAACGAGGACTACCGCCTCAAACGTCTGGGCGTCGATGCCAACGTCGAGCTGGCTTTGCATCTTTTGAAAACCTACCGGCACGAGTGTGACGTGTTTGCCGTCGCGGGCTTTCCTCCGATTCTAAGAATTGGCCGGGAGACCATCATCCATCCGGTCTACCAGCAACTGCGCGTGGCCGCTGGAAGAACCCCCGTGGCGGACGGAACCCAGCTGCGGAAGACTTCATTCCTGTGGGCACTCAAGAGCCTCCTTAAGCGCGAACCACACCTCTTAAGCCAGAAGAAGATTGGCTTTTTCTGTGGAATCTTCCAAGCAGACTTCCTGCACTTTTTCGAAGAACATACGCAGCACCTCGTGTTCGCCGATCTTTATTTCTCGCTGGGAATTCCGAAACTCATGCACTCGTCTCGCCAGCTCGCGAAGTCCATGGGACGACTGACTCCTGCCCTGATGAAGGTGTCCCTCGGTAAGAAATTCACCAAGGACTACGACTCACTTATTTTCCGCACGCCACTGATGCGTGAGTTCCATCGCTGCGACGTCTACATCATTCACAAATCACAACTCGATTACGTAAAACTCTGGCCCCTCGAAGGGAAAACCGTCATCGTCGACTCCCTCGACCGCTTCACCAAAGAAAAGTTGCTCGCAGCGGGGGCCGGACGAATCATCAGCTGCTTCCCCGAATTTCCCGCGCACCCGGAGATCGGCTGTGCTGCCCTGGAGGCCCTGTTCCTGTCTCATCAACCGGATCATGTGCTCGATGACGAGACCTTGTTGCAAGAAGTACGAGCGCTCGATGCGCAACCCACGATCATCGAAACGGCGACAAAAAAGAAGACGGCGCAGTTCGCCTTCGTCATCCACCCCCTGACACAAAAGCAGCTCTTTCAAGTTCCGGGGATCAAGAATTTCCAGAAGCTTCCCCTCGCCCGTGGCATCGAGAAGTTGATGGGGAAAGTTCCCGGCTTCTACTACTGCAAGATGAACGGCATCAAGTCCGAGTTCAACGGCCAAGAGGTGGAAGGCGAACTCTACGTGATCCCGGCCACGCCGAAGCAGCTCCTGCGACAAGACCCGGAAAGCATCTATCGCCGCATTCATCAACTGTGTCTGTTAGCTCACCATCGCGGCACCAGCATCATCGGCCTCGGTGCTTACACTAAGATCGTGGGCGATGCCGGAGTGACGATCGCGAACCGGTCTCCGATTCCTGTGACAACCGGTAATTCTCTTTCGGCAGCGGCCACTCTTTGGGCCGCCAGCTATGGCCTCGAGCGCATGGATCTCGTTAAAAAGGCGCCCGATGGTCGCTACCAAGGCACGGCCATGGTCATCGGTGCCACCGGTAGCATTGGTAAAGTCTGCGTCCGCCATCTCTGCCAACATTGGGAGAAAGTGATTCTGGTGGCACCACGACCCTATAAAGTTCTCGATCTCGTCGACGAGATGCGCGCTCACTGCCCGAACACGGAAATCATCGGGACCACGCATCCCGATAAGTACTCCCCAGATTGCGACTTGATCATCACCTCGACGTCGGCGCAGGGTGAGAAAGTCATGGACATCGCACAGGTCAAAGCCGGAGCTGTGATTTGTGATGTCAGCCGCCCGTTCGATCTCAATCTTGATGAAGTGGCGACTCGCCCCGACGTGCTGGTGATTGCGAGCGGTGAAGTTGAGTTACCCGGACAAGTTAAAATTGGCAAAACACTCAATCTCGAAGGTGGTGCTGTTTACGCCTGCCTCGCGGAGACGGCGCTACTCGCCATGGAAGGACGCTTCGAAAACTACAGCCTGTCGCGCGACCTCGATTACGACAAAGTCATCGAAATTGACCAACTTGCTCGTAAACATGGAATTCGCCTCTCTGCCATCATGGGTCATACCGGTGAGATCACCGATCCTGAAATTGCTCTGTGCCGAGAACACGCGTTGCGCGCTCGTCTCAATTAATGGCGTGCAGCATCACCTGATTCTTTCACTGACTCTCTTCTATTGAGGTAGAATGAGGGCATTGAAAACCGCCAATAGCTATCTATTTAAGCTCGCCAAAAAAAACGTCAATCGCAATCGCGGACGGAGTTTTTTTATTGGGCTCTCCGTCTCCCTCTCCGTCGTCATGGCGGTGTGGATCTTGGCCTTCTTCGATGGCCTCAATCACCAAATTGAAAAGGCGGTCGTCGTCGGAAACGTCGGCTACTGGCAGTTGCAAGAAGCAAACTACGCCGACACCACCGATCCCCTCAGTCCTCGGGCGTGGGACGCATCCTTCGAGAAGGCGCTGCAAGACAAGGCGATCCTCGCCTACTCGCCCGAACTCATTCTCGACGGCTACCTCTCGGGCCCAGACGGAAGCGCGGCCCTGCAGGTTGTCGGTGTCGACTTCGCTCTTCACCAAAAAACGCTCGATGTCGGCAGCCACATGTCGAGCGGCACCTGGCCACAAGGCAACGAGCGCGGCATCGTGATTGGCTTCGAGACGGCCGAACGATTCCAGTACGCCGTCGGTGACCAGCTCGTCATGAATTTCCAAGATGCCAAAGGCGAGCTGCGCAGCGAACTCCTTCCCGTCCTCGGCGTCTACCATCACAACGGTCGGACCTTCGAGCGCCGCTTCGCCTACGTGAGTGGGGATGTGGTGGAAGAGTACCTCTTTGGCATGGCCGATCCCCGGAGGATGCTCCATCGGGTGGTGGTGATGGCGAAGGATCTGCCGTCGAGTCGTTCGGCCCTCGAAGCCGCAGCTCAAACCACGAAGACCGAACTCCGTTCCTGGAAGCAGATCAATCCGGAGATGGGAGTGGTGCTCGACTTCCACGAAGGCCTGATCCGCTTCTTCTTCCTCATCATCGCCATCACGGTCACGGTGACGATCCTCACGCCGGTGAGCATGCTGTGGCAGGAACGCTTAGGCGAGATTCGCATGATGTCGATCATCGGCGTCCCTCGCAAAAAGATCTGGCGGCTCGGCATGTTCGAAGCCGGGATCATGACTCTGCTCGCCGCTACGGCGGCGTCCCTGATCCTCATCGTCATCATCACGATCAACGCGAAGACCGGCATCCATTTCCGCGACCTCTCCCAGGGACAAGTGCTCGAGCGCGCGGGGATCCAACTTCCGAAGGTGATCTACCCGTTGCTCCTTCCGAAGCAACTCTTCGTGACCTACGGGTTCGTCGTGTTCATAATTTTCTTGAGCTACGGTCTCGCCATTCGAAATGTCATCCGCAAGGCGGAGGTGAGCGCATGAGTCGCCAGCGCTTCTTGCTCAAATTCTCCTGGCGCAACCTGGGCCGCCATCCCATCCGCACCCTCATCATGGCGCTGGGGCTTGCGTTCGGGACGGGCTACATCATCTTCGCTTTGAACTTTTCCGCGTCGGCGTCGCAGGAGATCATCGCCGACTTCTTAGCGCAGTACTTCGGCAACCACCAGGTCGTGGCACCGGGCTACTACCCCGACATCGATAAGAAGAAGTTCGACCAGAACTACACCTTGAGCGATGACCAGGTCGCGACACTTTCGCCTGAGACCTACGTCCGTCGCGTCACCTTACCGATCTTCCTCTCCGGGCCGCGCAAAACGCTCGGAACGCTTCTCACCGGGCTCTCTCCCACTCAAGAACTTCGCCTCTCGAAAGTGAGCAAGGCGCTTTCCCAGGGGCGCTTCCTCTCCGAAGACGGCGTGAACGAAATTCTGCTAGGAGAAAAACTTGCGCGCAAGCTCGGCGTCAAGCTGGGCGAAGAGGTGGCGATCTTTGGCCAGGCGCTGGATGGCTCCGTCGCCAATGACATTTTCCACATCGTGGGTCTCATGAACTTCGGCGGCGGCGACATGGAAGAAAACCTCGCCTTCACGAGCATCCACAGCGCGCGCACCCTCGCCGTGATCCCCGAGAACCGGTTCCACCAACTCATCAGCTTCGGCACGTTCAACGACGCCCCTCCACCCGCGCCGCCAGGCACGGAGGTCGTGTCCTGGAAAACCATCCTTCCGGAGATCTACGGGTCGATGAACTTCATCGACATCTTCACCTGGATCGTCGCCGTCATCATCGTCGTGGTGATCAGCCTCGGCATGGGCAACACGCTCATGATCACGTTCCTCGAACGCGAGAAAGAATTCTACTCGCTGAATGTCATCGGCGCGCGCTCGAGCTGGATCGCGCTGGCCTTGGGGCTCGAGGTGATCATGCTCGGTGTCCTCGGCATCGGCACCGGCATCATCATCGGTAATTTGGTCACGTCGTTTTTCCACGTGGTTCCGATCAGCCTCAAGCTCTTCACCGGGGGCAAGGACATCATGATGGGTGGCATGGCGATCATCCCGCGCGTGCGCCTCTGGCATCACCACCAGTACTCCTGGCAGGCGCCGCTGCTGGTCTTCTTCTTCCTGACTCTGAGCCTCATCTTCCCGATACAACGGATCATCCAAAGGAGCCGTCGTGCTGATTGAAATGCAAAACCTCACCAAGACCTACGGCGAAGGGGACCAACTCGTCCACGCGACCCAAGACGTGAATCTCAAGATTCTCGAAGGTGACTTCATCGCCGTCGTGGGCCCGTCGGGCTCTGGCAAGACGACGCTCCTGAATCTCCTCGCAGGCCTCCTCGGTCCAACGTCCGGTTCAATCCTCCATCGTGGCAAAGAGATCCAGCATCTCTCCATGGAAGAGCGCACCGCTCACCGCTTGGCCAACATGGGTTTCGTGTTCCAAGACTACCAGCTTCTCCCCGTTCTCACGGCCCGGGAAAACGTCGAGCTTCCTCTGCAGATGCGGAACATGTCGCAGGCCGAGATCGATGAGAAAACGGCCTGGGCCATGACCCAAGTCGGCCTCGGCGATAAGTTCGATCGCTATCCCCGGCAACTCTCCGGTGGCCAACAACAACGTGTCGCGATTGCCCGCGCCGTGGCCGGCCGCCCCTCGCTCATTCTCGCCGATGAGCCGACGGCTAACCTCGATTCAAAAACGGCCCAGGACATCATCGATCTCTTTAAAAAACTAAATCAGGAATTCAAGCTGACGTTTGTGTTCTCGACCCATGATCCGCGTCTCATCGATCAAGTGAAGCGCGTGCTGCGGATCAATGATGGTCAATTGAGAGAAGGAAAGACCCCATGAAAAAAGAACTCTTCGCCTGCGTCCTCATCGGCGGCGCACCGGTCAAGTCGGCCGATCACTGGTTGCAGTACATGGAGCAACAGATGCGCGGCGATCAATCCAAGGCCGAGCTCAACATGAAGATCACCACGCCGACCTGGGAGCGCGAACTCGACATTCGCACAGACGTGAAGGGCAAAGACGACGCCCTCACTTTCATCGACGCCCCTGCCAAAGAGAAGGGGATTGGTACTTTGCGCTTGGGCAACAACATGTGGAACTACTTTCCCAAGCTCAAACGCAAAGTCACGGTTTCGCCTTCTATGCTGCTCGCGAGTTGGATGGGTTCGGACTTCACCAACGACGATCTTCTGAAAGCCTCGAGCATGTTCGAAGACTACACGCACACGTTCAAGCCCGAT
>JAIXOY010000269.1 GCA_027486525.1 Pseudomonadota bacterium | reverse complement strand
GGCTTGCACTCGAGTTCTTTTGTGATGATCTTTCCGATCGGTTGGGCACTGCTCACTTTGCGCTGGTTGAGTGCGCTGCTGGACTCCTGCACAAGTGGCGAGGCTTAACATGCTTTATGGTGTCATTGGCTTCTTCGCGCTCTGGGGGTTGCCGGTCTATGCGTTGATGGGATCCGTGGCCCTGGTGGCTTTCTTCGGCGCTGAGATCGAACTCTCTGCTGTCACGGTTGAGATGTATCGTCTCGCGAGCACGCCGACTCTCGTCTCGATTCCCATTTTTACATTCGCCGGCTATCTCATGGCCGAGTCGAAATCACCCGAGCGTCTGCTTCGTTTGGCCGGAGCACTTTTAGGGTGGCTCCCCGGTGGTGTCGCCTTGATGGGGATCGTGCTCTGTGCGTTCTTCACGGCCTTCACGGGAGCGTCTGGTGTGACCATCATTGCGATGGGCGGCCTCTTGATGCCGATTCTTCTGAAAGAAGGTTATTCCGAAAAGTTTGCGCTGGGTTTGATCACCACCTGCGGTTCGCTGGGGCTGCTCTTCCCTCCGAGCTTGCCGATCATTCTTTATGGGATCATCGCCAAGGTTGATATCGATAAAATTTTTCTCGCTGGTATCTTGCCGGGAATTTTGTTGATTCTCGTGTTAGGTGGCTGGTCGGCGCTCAAGGGAAAAAAATCATCGCGACAGGCTTTCTCTTGGAGCGAGCTGCGGACCGCACTGTGGACCGCACGCTGGGAACTTCCACTGCCTTTTCTTGTGCTCGGTGGAATCTACGGTGGATTGGCAACCACCACGGAAGCGGCGACACTCTCAGCGTTTTATGTGTTGCTGATGGAGTGTGTGCTTTACCGTGACCTAAGTTTTATGAAAGACGTCCCGCGCGTTGCGGTGGAAAGCCTCACGTTGGTAGGGGCAATCGTGCTGATTCTTTGTAGCGCCATGGGCCTCACAAGCTTCCTCGTCGACAACGAAGTCCCGATGAAGATCCTGGCCACCATGCGCGAACTCATTACCGATAAATGGCTCTTCCTGCTGGTTCTTAATATTTTCTTATTAATCGTGGGCTGCTTGATGGACATCTTCAGCGCCATCATCGTGGTGGTCCCGCTCATTCTCCCTATGGCCGCGGAGTTCGGAGTGGATCCATTCCATCTCGCCATCGTGTTCTTGACCAATTTAGAAATCGGTTACATCACGCCGCCCGTGGGGATTAACCTCTTCATTTCAAGCTTCCGCTTCCAGCGACCGGTGACTGAGTTGTATTTGGCGAGTTTTCCTTTTCTGCTGCTTTTGCTTGGGGCCCTGCTCGTGATAACGTATGTACCATGGCTCGCTTTGTTTTTTGTTTCATCCTGAGTCTTTTGGTCGGCGCTCCAGCAGGGGCCACCCTAGAGAAAAGTTTCACCGAAGGTTACCTCGGTGAAAAAAATTCGTCGTCCTACGCCGGTCCCTGGCGTCCGGGCTTTCACCACGATCCGTACTTCGGTCGCTACGTTTCCGATGACGAGCAGTTCTACGGCGGCTACTTCTTTCCCTACATTTGGTCGAACGCTTCGGAGTGGGGCCGCTTCTTCTCTGAAGAAGTGATGGGGGCCTCGGCTTGTCCGCACCCCGTCCTTTCAAAGTATTTCGATGAGATTCGGTATGCTCATCGCCTGCTGGCATTGAGCTATTTGCTGGAAGTCATGGATGCCTCTCGCGCGGACATGGACCTGTTGAAACAAACCCAGCTCTGTCGCTTCGATCTCCAAGGACTCATCAAAGGCTGCCGACCGAAGTCTGAGGACATGAAGATCTTCCTGCAGAACCTCCAGCAGCAAGCGCCGTACTCAGCACCTGTTATTGGGAAGACTCATAACTTCATAAAGTTCGAGCGGGAATGGTTGGAGTCGGTGCAAAAGAGCAGTGGCTCCATGGCCTCTGCGCGAGCTGGCTTCCAATGCCGCAGCGAAGGTAAGATGTGTGGCACCTCACTGTCTCAGGTGGCCCCCGTGATGGAACGCGCCTGCGCAGAAGACAAAGCACTTTTTCATGAAGTTTGCTCTGAAGAAGACCAAATCTACGGTGTCTCAACCGCACCTCTTGCGACGTACCTCTTGGGCACATCAAACATGATGACGCTTCTCAACGACGAGGGCCTTGCTGAAGGATGCTTACGGCGCTTCGGTCAAATGATGGGCGGCAAGGAGCGGGGACGTCCGGCGACCAGCGGCATGATGCCATTGGTGTATGCTTCTCTGAAGAAAAACTATGGAAATCGCTATCCCCATGGCCGTGCATTCATTTACGGCTCGCTCAAAGAGTTTCGGCAGAAAGGTCTCAAGAATATCTTCGAAGCCAAGGTGGAGAAGCCGGTTGAGAAACCAGTCGTGGTTGTGAAGCCGATCGAGAAACCAGTGATCGTCGAGAAGCCCGTTGAAAAGCCCGTCGTCGTGGCCGTGGTTGAGCCCCCTAAGGTTGAGAAAGCCCCGGAAGTCGTCTTAGAGATCAAGTCAGCGTTCCTGCAAGCTGCCGAAGTTCGCCAATCGCAGAATCTCGATCTGGTCGACGTGGATATGTTGAAGTTCAACTATGATTACGTGTTCAGTGCAGCGGAGTTGCAGCTCCTCCAGTCTTCTTTGAAAAACTTTACTCAGCGCAAAGCGCTCGAGCAAATGAAAGACGGCGATAAGCTAGGGAGCAAGCAAGCCGCCGTGCCCCTGACGTTCATTAAGTTTATGATTGATTCAAATGACCACCAGGGTCTGTATAATCTCGTCGGTGTGTTGTCGGATCGCTTCTGGATTAAGAACGACGTGGACGCCAAGCTCAAGCCACCCGCTGAGTTCTGCGAGCTTCGCAACGACGCCACCACCAGCAATAGCTGGCAGCTTTACATTCGTCGTCCCGAAGAAGAATAGTTCGTCCACCACTGCGCTTCGATCACCCACGCACCGGCCTCATTCGCCGAAGCTAGCCCAGGAATCGAATCTTCAAAGATCACAGTCTCACGCGGGCCAAGGCCTAGCTGCTGCATCGCTTGGAGATAGGGCCAAGGGTGGGGCTTGGCAAACTTCACATCTTGCAAAGTAATGACGAGATCAAACAGCGCGGTCACTCCCGCAGCTTTGAGGAGCTGGTCTGTGATGACACGTTCACTGGATGTCACGACGGCAAGAATGAGTCCATCGGCACGAACTTCTTTGAGAAACTGCACCATCGCCGGCGCGCACCACTGATGCAGGGGCGTGCGCGGGATAAGCTCTAAGAGCTGTCGATTTTTTTCATTGATAAAAGCAGCTTCGTCTATTTCAGGTGGGAAGCCCGACCAGCTGCGCGCCATGGCGAAGACCTGGCGATCGGCCATGCCCTTGAGGCGCGTCTCGACTTCTTCCGGAGGAAATG
>JAIXOY010000328.1 GCA_027486525.1 Pseudomonadota bacterium | reverse complement strand
TCGTGGGACATGTTCGCGAGGAAGATGGATTTGGCGACGTTGGCGGCCTCTGCGGCCACCCGGAGTTTTTCGAGTTCGTCCACTTGCTGCTCCATCACAACCCGTTGTTGTTGGAGCTCTTCGGCGAGGGTCTGACTCTTCTTCAGCAGCAACTGGAGGTCTTCGCGCGACTGGGCCGCCGAAAGGTTGGTGGCGAGGATGTCTTTCATGCCTTGGAAGAGGTCGATGTACTGCTCGTTCAAATCCTCGAACGATGCCATCTCAAGAAGCGCGATGGTGCGGGATTGGAAAATGAGCGGCATGAAGACGAGCACGCGAGGTTTCGCGGTCCCAAGCCCAGAGGAAATGGACCAGAAATCACTCGGAAGGTCTTTGATGATCCAAAGCGTGTTTTTCTTGCGGGCCTCTTTAATCAGGCCGCCGTGATTGGGCTTCATGGCTTCTTCTTGAGTGCCAAATGACCCCAGCTCCTTCACGGTTTCGTCAACGAACTGATAAAGTCTCGCGGCCGCGAGTGGAGTATGAAGCGACAGGTAGTTCAAGACCTGCGAGGCCACTTCGCCCGAGCTGATTTCTCCGCTCGAGATCTTGCTGATTTCGGAGAGGTGGAGTCGGGACCAGGCCTGGTTTTCGTTTTTTTGGCTCTCATTAAACGCACGGCTGATGTTGCGGTGAATCTGGTAGACGGCAAACGAGAGTAGAATCCAGGAGAGGCCAGAGGTCCCGAAGAGGGCCCAGAAAAAGATGCTGCGACTTTCTTCGGCGCGCTCGCTGTAGCGCCCGAGCTTCTGCCGATGCACGCGCTTGATCTCCTCCGCCTGGTTGCGGATCAGGTCCATGATGGCCTTGCCTTCGGCCAAATGCTTATCGACTTCTTGCTTGTTAAGACGGATGTCTTTCTTGGCAGCCTTCGAGAGGGCCGAGAACTCATCGGCGATGAGTTCGTTGAAGATGCTCAGGAGGTCGAGGCTCTGCTGGTCGCCTTCGGTGAGCCGCTGCAGTCGCGCGAGTCGAATCGGCGCCGCCAGCTGGGCTTCGTTGTAGTGCTGGAGGTAGCTGTCGCGGCGAGTGAGGAGGTATCCGCGCACACCCGTTTCGGCGTCTTTCACTGACGAGACGATCAATTCGACGAGCGTGAGCGTGTCGGAGGTTTTTTTGACCCAACGTTCTTGCGAACTCACACGTTCGAAGCTGGTGTTAAGCACCCAGGTGTTCACGAAGAGCAGAAGTGTCACTCCAAGGTACGAAAGCCAAACGCGTGCGGTTTTTAGATTCATGCCAGAGTCTCCGTTAGATAAAGACGACTCTGGCATGGTTTAGTGAGGAAGAGAACTGAACATGGCCATGTTTCTACAGCGAAATCGGGAAACTTACGCTGACGATGTACGACTTGATGTCAGCGTCGACGTTGTCCGTCGAGCCGCTGAAAATTCCGGCATCTTGGAGCTCTGCTTTGTCGTACTCAACTTGCTGGTATTCGAGGTTGAGGCTGACGGGGCCGAGTTTCACGCCCGCGCCGACGCGGTAGCCAGAGGCGTTCTTGAGCTTGAGGTCAACTGAGTTCCTCTCCTCGAGGTCCAGTTCACCACCCATGATGTAGTTACCCCAGACACGGAGGCCTAAGAGTGTCGGCATTTGGACGCCGACCACGGGACCGAAGTTGTACGCGGTTGCATCCGTGCTGAAGTCCGGGTCGTCGTTGTCGAAGCGCGGCTTCGAGTAGCGTGCGTCAGCGCCGAGGAAGACGGATTCCCAGACGTGGACACCGAGGCGAGCACCGACGCCGAAGCCTTCGATGTCACCGTCCGAACCACCAAAGGGCGCGGGGTAGTCGATGTTCGATTCGCCTTGCTCGTAGGTGAGCATCGGCTCGACGAAGAGGCCGGCGACGGCGGCATGGGCGACTGAGGTGAGAGTGAGTAGGGCGAGGGGTAGGATCTTTTTCAGCATGGGGCCTCCTGGTTAGTTCATTCAATCTAAAGAGGGAGGCCCTTTAAGACTTGGGGGGATGTTGAAAGGATTGTGTTGAAAAAAACAAGATTGAGGTCGATTAACGCTATGCTGCCATGCTGTAATTGATCTCTTCACTAGAGGAGATTCCCGTGGACCAAGAGATCTTTGATTGGCTGCTCATGCTCGGTCGGTGGCTGCACATCACTGTCGCCGTTACATGGATCGGCACCAGCATCTTTTTCATGTGGATGGATCGCAGTTTCAAGCCGAACCCTGAGTCCACGCGTCCCGGTCACGTCGGTGAGCTGTGGATGGTGCACGGTGGTGGCTTCTACCACGTGGAAAAACTTTTGTTAGGTCCGACGCGCGTGCCGAAAGAACTCCACTGGTTTAAGTGGGAGTCCTACTGGACGTGGATGAGTGGCATGTTCTTGCTGGTGATGTATTTCTACACCGATGATGGCGGCTACTTGCTCGACTCAGGCATTTCGACGATCACCTACTGGCAGGCGGTGCTGCTGAGTCTCTTCTCGGTGTTTGGCTCGTGGGTCTTCTACGACAGTGTGTGGGAAACGAAGATCACCAAAACGAAACCAGTTGTCGGACACATCCTAACCTTGGTGTGGTTTGTGGCGATGACGTACTTGTTGTGCAAAACCCTCAATGGTCGTGCGGCCTACATCCACATCGGCGCCATGCTCGGCACCTGGATGACCGCGAACGTTTTCATGCGCATCATTCCTCGGCAGCTCCTCATGGTGGAAGCCTCGGCCAAAGGTGAGCCCGTCAATCAAGACTGGGGCAAGAACGCCAAGAACCGCTCGACGCATAATACCTATTTCACCCTGCCGGTGATCTTCATCATGATCTCGAACCACTTCCCGGCCACCTATGACCATCCCCACAGTTGGCTGGTCTTGCTGTGTCTGACTCTCGCGGGCGCATCGATTCGCGAGTACTTCGTGGTCCGTCTCTCAAAGCCCCAGCGTGCCATCGGGGCCTTGGTTTTTGGTGTCGTCCTCCTCGCCGCCATGTCGCTTTATACTCGCAGCTAAAAGGAACCCTATGATCAGCACTCATATTCTCGATACGAGCCTTGGAAGTCCCGCTGCGGGTGTGGCCGTGACGCTCGACAAATTGAGGGGCGAGGCGTGGGAAAAAGTGGGCAACGGCGTGACGAACACCGATGGCCGTCATGCCTTTGATTGTCCTTTTGAAGCCGGTGATTACCGCCTGACATTTTTGATCGAAGACTATTTCAAGGGGCGCGAGAGTTTCTTTCTCAACACGCCGATTCTTTTCCGCGTGAAAGATACGGGCCGCAAGTACCACGTGCCGCTCTTGCTTAACCCCTACGGATTATCTACCTACCGAGGCAGCTGATGTACTACGACGACTACCTAAGCCCCGCACTCAAAGCGCACTTACTTAAAAAAGCTCGCCCGGTTCCGGGAGTGACGGGCCTCACGCAAGTGGGCGAGGGCGGCGGTCTCGAAACCACTGAGGCCTTACAATTTTTAAGCGATCTCTACGAGGCGCTCGCTGGCGAGCTGGCGATAGTACTCAAGCGCCGGACGCAGGATCGTGCCTTCATCGATCAGCGCACGCGTGCGCTCTATCAGTTCAATCAAAGCCACGGCCGTGACTATCTCACCAGCGATTATCTCACTGTGCTCGGTCTCGAAGACGGCGAAGGCCGCATCGTGGTGGGTCCGAAGCGTGCCGACTATGTGAAGAAAGGCGGGCAGCCGATTGCGCCGATCCCCGCTTACTTGCAAGGCCCGCACGTCACGCTCTTCGGTCCACCGGATAGCGCGAAGCTGGCCATCAATGCCATGAACGCTTATCACCGCCAGCTGCCGGGTGAACCGACGATTGTCGGGGAATTGTTGGCCGAGGGCCAACATAGTCCAAAGTGGGGTGCGGATGATGAGGACTCAAAAACACCTCTGCGCGCGGATCTAATTTCTGCGGGCGTGAACCTCAAAGGGTGTTTTGATAAAACCATCGCAGAAGTTGATAAGGGCAAGCGCTACGAACTTAAGACGGAAAATCTCGCGCTGCCGATCAAGCGCTTTCCAGGCCTGGCACTGCCGAGTTTCTTCATGTTCAAAGGCGACCAGCCGATGCCGTTGCACTTGTACGACTTTGCTTTGCACTTCTTCCACCATGCCACACAGCCCGAGGCCTTGGTGTTCTATGTGCCCAAACTCGAGAACGAAGAAGAGGCCCGCTATATCCGTTTGGTGATGGAGACGGCCGAGAAGTTGATCCAGAAGAAGTACTCCTCGTATAAAATGGGCACCATTCGTTTGATGATCGTTTTGGAGAATCCCCGCGCCATTTTCCGGACTCATGAAATTATGGATGAACTTCATCCGTACTTCGCTGGTGCTTCGTTAGGGTGGCATGACTATCTCGCTTCGACCGCTCGCTTGTTCAAGGAAGACGGCAACTACCGCATTCCCGTGAAGGCCGATCCGAACATCGTGATCAAATACATCAAGGCCTCACACCGATTGCTCGCCGACGTGGTGGGCCCGCGGGGTGGCATTAAAGTCGGCGGCATGTATGGCATCTTGCCCATCGGTGCTGATCTCAAGTCACCCTCGTTTCAGATTACGCTCAAGGGTTATTTCAAAGACGTCATCACCCAGATGAAACGTGACCTCACGGGCTTCTGGGTGGCGCATCCGGATTTTGTGCGTCTGGGCCTCGCCCTGGTGGCCGCTTGGAAAAAACACCAAGCAGGGGACTCAAAAGCTCTTCAGACGATGGTGTCAGCACTCCTCGAACCGAAGCACGCGCAAGATATTCTCGCTTTCATTCAAGGCCCAGACATCGAAGGGCTCAACCCCGATGACCCGATGTACGCGCGCTCCTTGATCGTGGCGGATATTCGTGAATCAAACTACATCGCGAACAATCACCCCGATGAAGTGCGCTACAACGTCTTTCAGTGCTTGCAGTATCTCGCGGATTGGCTGACGGGCAGTGGTTGCGTGGCGCTCCCGGCGCAGATCGATGGTGTCGCCGTGCGGGTGATGGACGATCTTGCGACCACCGAGCGCTCGCGCTGGGAAGTCTGGCATGAGATTCGCCATGGCCGCTTTAGCCTTGAAGAGTTCCTGCGCATCGCCCATGAAGAGCTGCACTTTATTCGTAAAGACCTCTCGGATGAGAAGAAAATCGTACAGGTGAAGTGGGACGAGAGAACGGCGAAGTGGTACCCCGTCGCGTTCAAGCTCATGCTGCGTCTCATGACGGATAAGCATCCAGCGGAGTTTGCCACGGAGTTGTTGCTGCCGTTCACCATCGAGGACGTGCGTGCCAGCACTGATCCGTGGGCGACCGTCGAAACCCTGGATGCGGCGAAATTCCGTCTGGACCCTTACATCCAGCGCTTCAACCAATTCTTTGAATGCCTCGGGAGTCAACGTTTCGCTTCGGTGATGGCGCGCCATGAGATTCCGGACTATGTCGTGGGAGCGGAGATCGCCAGTGCCTTCATGCTCGAAGAAGTGATCGAGGCCGCGAGTTTCCACGGTGACATCGGTGAAGGAAAAAAAACGCTCGATGAACGCGCTCTGAGAGAACAAGAAAAAGTCTTCGGCGAAGACGACGCCGTCAAAGAGGCCCTCCGTACTGAGGGAGCCGCTTATAAGAAAAAATTTGGCGTGAAGTTTTTGGTGTCGGCCCAGGGTAAGAGCGGCAAAGAGATGCTCACGATCCTTCAGCAGCGCATGAACAACAGCGCAGCTGAAGAGCTGGTTCATGCCCGCACCGCCCTGTGGGAGATTGCCCTCAAGCGCATGAAGACACTCCCACAACCTCAAGAGCGTCTGCATGAAATTTTCAAGAAACACAACATCCGTAATGCCCAAATCGCCTTGACCAATGCTCACGGCCAGCAAGTCATCAACCTCGGAGCTGGCACAGCGGCCAGCATGCTCTTTGAAGTCGCTTCACTTAGCAAAACTGTCGCCAGTGCTTTTGCTTGTGAGTACTTCGCAGGAAAAAAGATCACGCTCCATACTTCTGTGAACCAGCTGCTGTCGAAAACGAAGTCGAACTTCCGTCTACGGCCAGCCGAGTGGGGCGACAAGGTGACACTCGCTCATCTCATGAGCCACCAAGCCTTAAACATGCACTATGTGAATGGTGTGCCGGCCGATCGCCAGATGCCAGGCATCGAAGCGTTTTTGGAGGGCAATCCAACGTATAACTATCCGCCGGTTCGTGTGATTCATGAACCAGGAACGGTGTTCCAGTATTCTGGTGGAGGCTTCATCGTGTTGGAGCATCTCATCGAAGCTCTCGAAGGTGGGCCCATTGCGGATTTGACGGCGACTTTTTTGATAAAGCTTGGTGTGAAAGATTTCACATTTACGCAAGAAACCATGCCGGGCCACAAGTTTGCACATGGATTCCGTGACGATGGCCGTGAAGTGGAAGGCACTCGCTTAATGTTCCCGGCCTTCGCGGCCGGCGCCATGGGCACCGCGGGAGCGATGGCACAGTTTCTCACGGCCCTCGAGCACGCTTATCACAACATCGAAGGCTTTCACGGGTTGAGCCACGACACCGCGCGAACCATGTTGCACGGAAGTGATCTGGGTTGCCGGGACTTCATGGGCTGCACCATGGGACTCGGTGTGTTCATCCTTGAGGCGGGAGATAATCGCTTCGCCGTTCACCAAGGGGCGAACGATGGTTTCCGCTGTCTGTATCTTCACTGTTACGCGGGCCCGGATCGTGGTTTCGGCATTACTGTCCTTTGTAATGCCGAACTCAACGGCGTGTTGTTCAACGCGGAGATCGCGCAAGAGCTCTTAAAGCTCGTCGCCGTGCGGGGTGTGGACACCACAAAATTCAAAACGGCTTTCGCTGCCGATAACTTAAAGCCTGAAGAAGTGGTGAATATTGGTTACCGCGACCTCCTCTTCAACGCGTTCGAGCGCACGCGCCCGGAAGAAATTGTGATTAAAGGTGCGCTGTCACCGCTGGCCTCGGTGAATCTTTGTGTCGGTGGCCAGGTTGTGAGTGTCACGAATGATCTCTTCGCACGCGCAGAGAACTTGCTGAGTCCTTACGAGCCGGTGTTTGATCCGGAGCTCTTTGGTAAGCAAGGTAAGATCATGGATAGCTGGGAATCGGTGCGCCACAATCCCTTGCCGCACGATGAAATGATTTTTTCTCTTAAAAAACCTTCGGTCATTCGTGCCGCCACACTGTCCACGAAGTTCCACCACGGTAACCAAGCCCCGGCGGTTCGGTTAGAAGGCTTGAGTGACGGGACGTGGTTTGAAATTCTGCCGAAGACGGGCCTTGAGGGCCATGCGCTGAAGTATGTCGTGAGAGAGAAAGACGAACGAGTCTATTCACAGATCAAAGTGCAGATGCTTCCGGATGGTGGTTTCACACGGTTAGGTCTGTATGCCTCTGAGTTGTCACCTGCACCGGTCAGTGGTGTTTTTAAAGACGAGATCCCCAAGACCAAGAAGCCGCTGAGTTTGCCGTTCAAAACCGATGCCGAAACCATCAAGCGCGAGCTCATCCGCCTGAAGGCCGGCGAGGAAGTGAACGTGGCATCGCTCGCCCTTGGGGCGAGGGTG
Organism: Pseudomonadota bacterium; assembly: GCA_027486525.1. Taxonomy (GTDB): domain Bacteria; phylum Bdellovibrionota; class Bacteriovoracia; order Bacteriovoracales; family Bacteriovoracaceae; genus UBA6144. Next base: position 725 of record JAIXOY010000328.1, on the reverse strand, counting down.
CTCAAGGCCTCCAACGAGCACTACGGCCCGGCAGCGCAGGTGATCTCACCCTTCATGCCGCTCAACATGTTCGATGGCCTCGAATCGGCGCGCAGTCGCATTCCGGGGCATTTTGAAGAAGTCACCGTGGCCCTGGCACAACCCAGTGTTTTGCATCGTCTGGAGCTGGATTTCAGCTACTTCGTGAATAACAACCCGCGGGAAGTGCTCATTCAGGGGCTTATCAACGGGGTCTGGATAGAACTGGTGCCGAAGACTTATGTGAAGAGTTTTGCCGGCGATCGTAAGACGTTTTTAATCTCGGAGGCGAGTTTAGTGAGAGAAATGCGGGTGCAGACCCACCACTGCAGCGGCCTAAACCGCTTGCGGGCTTTCACTCACTGGACGGTGTAAAGTTTACTCGTCAAAGTGGCGGATCTAGTCATCTCAGATGGCCCTACAGTAGAGAATTGAAAAATTCTTTCGGGGCCATTTCTATGAAGTCCATCGTCTTCTTTTCTCTCTTTTTGTCCTTGAGCGCTACGGCGCAAGACATCTTCCTGCCAGACTACAACACGCATCTGACCGATGTGGAGTCGGTGGGCCTCACGAAAGAGCGCGTGTTTCGCCAGCTCGATCGCAACCTGGTGGACGTGTACGAGAGCGTCTGTTCGAATCGGGCGCACGTGTGGACCTATCAATTAGCAAAGCAAAAACAGATCACCGCCGGAAAGATCTTCGTGTTC
>JAIXOY010000277.1 GCA_027486525.1 Pseudomonadota bacterium | reverse complement strand
CTGAAATTTTGAAAGCGGGTGAGATGGTTCTTAAGCTTGGCTTCGGTGAGCACGTACTCGACCTGGTACATTTTATTTTCTTCTGACTCAGTCAGCAGCGTCGTGTACGCGCAGATCTCAGCTTTGAAGAATTGGTCGGCCGTCTTGACGTAGAAGTCTGGTTTCTGGGCAAAGATCCCAAACAGGTCGTAGGTCAGCTTCGTGCGGTAGTAGGGGTCCAGCGGCTTCTGGTAGTACTTTAAAAGCGACTCTAACGCTTTAGTATTCCCTTGCTTAGCCGCGTCCACGAAGGCCAGGTACGTGCCGTAGTGTTCTTTATTAGGTTGCTCAAGTTTTAGATAGTTCTTGTCGATAATACCTTTGGCTTGCGCCGCTATGGGTAGGGTTAGGCTAAGATAGAAGAATAAAAAAAGTTTCATTGGGGAACTCATGATTAGAGTTAGTTTGTTAGCCCTCATTATAGTGGGCTCTTCGCTAATAGCAACCCATACCCGGGCGCAAAGTAGTTCGGGCTCCGAAGAGGGGATCGAAGAGGACGTCAGCAATGAAGAGGATTTCTCGTTCGAAGATTCCTTCGTTCCGCAAGACCCGAACACCTGTCCGGACCCGGACAAGGCCGACCGCGACGCGGTGATCGATATTTTCAAAAATATTCGCAACCCGTCTGCAACGGTGCCCACCAACGTCGCCGACTTCATCAAGCTTTTGCCAGAGGGCATGCGCAGTAACTTCGCACTCATGACCGAAAGCCGCAGTTTCCAAGAATCGACCTACGAAGATCCGCGTGTCCTCATGAAATCGCGGAACGCTGGTGTGATGGCGAGCTTCACGGGCCACGGCCGTGATGATAAGTTGCGCGGTACCGACAAGGTGGAATTCATCATCTGGAACGGCCCGGAGGCGCGCTACGATTTCTACGAGGTGGGCTTCCCGCAAGAAGATCCCTACAAGGATCCTGCAACGCTCACACCGGCCCAGCGCCGGCCCGTCGTGACACAAAATCCACGATCGTGCCTCAACTGTCACGGCAGCGCCGTCGGCACGGGCGACACCGTCGATGCGAACGGTGAACTCAAGTATGTCCAAGGGGCACTGGGTGACAAGGTACTCGATTCGTCCAACGCGCGGCCGAACTGGGACACCTACAACTTCTGGCAAGGGCAGCTGCCCTTCAACCGCGACACTCTCTACAATGAATCTGAAGAATCTCGCCGCTACCTGGCGTTGCTGAAAAAGATGGAAGGCACGCCGATCCCGGGCGAGGAACGCAATCCGCGACTGGAAGCCCTCACGCCACGGGTCTCGTCGGCTGACCTCGAGAAGACGCTCCAGGAATACGGACAGTTCGCGATCACCGACTACGACAACTTCGACGGTCCCGGCGTCTCGATGTTCGATCAATCGACGGCCTTGAACTACTGTCGGATTGGGCAGAACCTACGGAAGCTCCCCTTCTATGAAAACGTGAAGTATGCGATCCAAGCTGCTGCCCAGAGTTGCGACATGGCAAAGATCATGCCCGCCGAAGCACGGACATACGCTGACCAGTACTTCACACGCCAGGGCATTCCAAACTACCAAACCCTCGAGTCCCAGACGGGCGCGCTCCAGCAGGGCGTGGCCGTCGACAAAGCTTCGCGGCAGCGCCAGACTTTCCAGCGCCTCTTCGCCCAGGAGAATCCGCAGATGGCGGAAGCTGAGATCCTCGCCCTCGTCGAAACGGAAGTGAACCGCCGGGGAGAGATGGAAAACAGAGAAGTCTCATCCAACGCGCAGACCATCGCGGGTATGCGCTACCTTCTCGAACCTCTCGGCGTCCAGGTCGCGAACTGGTCAATGTCCATCGATCCCGGAACCTACAGCTTCGCCGATCTGATGTTCTTAATGACAGACCAAGGTGCCTTCGCCAACACCGAAGGCCTGAGCTGTGAAGATTTAGGCAAGCGTGCGCAGGCGTCGTTCTTCAGCACGCAGCCCGACCAGATTCGCCAGAACTATCTCTTGAACTGCGAACAGACGGCACCGCCAGTGACCCTCGAGGGCTTCACGTCGTCCATGGTGACCATCGCCGCCGCTGAGCTCGAGCAGAAGGCGAAACCTGTGTTCATGAGCTGCAGCGGCTGCCACACGTCTGGTGCGGGCGGAGCGCCGCGGATTCCGTTTAACGACCTCAGCGCATTGAGCGCGGAGATCAAGTCGACGGGCCGCTTCCCGAACGGTGGCCTCGGCGCTTCCATCATCAACCGCATCAACAAGCCGGAAGGCGCCCGGGGCCACATGCCCATGGGTCCCATGTCACTCACCACCGAAGACAAACAATACGTCCGAGACTTCATCGGTCTCGCGATCAGCCAGCAAGAGGCCCCATGAAATATCTCATCGTCCTGTGTCTTCTGAGTTCCGTCGCCGTCGCAAAACCGAAGCAGCGCGGAGTCGCCTCCTCGCAGACCATCGAGATCGAGTCGTACGTCGGAAAGCCGATCGCCTTCGCGTCTGTGGAGGCTCCCGACGCGGACCTCCAGATGCCGGAGAGCGCCGAGGTTGACCGCTTCGCCGAGCTCGTCTGCAAGGCGCTGGGCTACAAGCATGAGCGCGGGAACTACGCCCTCAACCAGATGCACGACCGCCGCAACCGTGGTCCGATCTCCACTTTCCAGCTTATGAAAGACGGCCAGTTTAAAAAAGTCAAAGCGTCGAAGATCTACAGCTTCAAGTCGGTGGTGTGTGAAGCGCCACTGGAACCGAAATGCAAAGAAGACCACTTCGATAAAACCGATGTGCGCTTTATCTTGTACGGGCGCGAGGAATGTAAGTGAAGCTACTGGCCTTACTCGCCCTCATCACTCTGAGCGCCTGCTCGGTGAATCCTTCACAGCGCTCACCGAGTTCAATCCTCTCGGAGTCAACACGCATCTCGCTGGATGGTGATGCGCGGGAGGATTTGCACATTGATGCCAAAGTGTTGAAGGATGATCTCAACGGACACAGCTTCCGTGAATTCATTCTCCAGGCCCAGGCCCGCGGCTACGGTAAGATCGTCTTCGATCCCAACTACAGTACGTTTAGAAGTTTCTCGATGACGGACAGCACATCGATCGCTGGGGACTTCTTTCTGCTCATCGGAACGAAGTTTTCAGGAGATGACGAAACCATTCGTCGCGGTGACTACGACGATGTCTACGAAACGGCGAGGCGCCTCTCTTGGCTTAAGTTCCGGGTCATCATCAATCTGGTCGCATCTGTGGATGATCTTCGTAGCGCGTTAGCGAATAGGAATCCGACCATCATCACGTGGACTTCCCACGGCAATGAGACGGGGTTTTATGATTTTAATCAAATCAAAGTACCCCCTTCAATTTTCAAAAATACGTCGCCATCGGTGTATCAGTTCATTCTGACGGCGTGCAATGGCTTCTCGGCCATGCAAGACACCTATAAACCACACATCCCGGCGACCATGAAGTACTGGAGCTGGGATCGTTTGGTCTACCATCCGACGGACTTGAAGAAGTTGCTCGAGGACAACACGATCTGGAATCCCTTCATGCACTACCCGGGTGAGCTGACTTACAAGAACCTCGTTTGTAAGAAGAGCGGCGAGCGGTATCAGATCACGCACGCGCGTGAGCTGCTTCCCATCGGCGGCGGAACGTACGATAATGTCGAGAACTGCAACTACATCGTCGCCAACAGCAACGATCACTTCGTGTGCTATCGCGAAGGCGAGAAGTGGCAGATTTACAACAAGAAGCACCGTAAGGTGATCGCGGGCACGGCCTTCGACAATAACTACGACTGCAACAGCCGCATCAGTAATACGTATGCGAAAAAAGTATGCCGCCGTGTTGCTTCAGACGATAAATTTCATTTCATCGATGGCGAGACGAATGTGGTCTCAACGGAATCGTTCGATGGGCTGAATGCGTGCTACGATCATCTTAATACGTTATCGGAGTAAGCAGCTGAAGGAAAATTCGTGATCTCCTCAGCTGAAGCGTGCTAGAGTTCCTCCATGGCTCTGACTGTAACGCTCTACCGCTTCCAGATTGAACTCTCGGACATTCCTCGTGGGATCTACGAGACACTCGATTTTCGTGTCGCTCAACATCCCTCGGAAGCTCTGCCCTACATGCTCACCCGTGTGCTCGCTTATGCTCTCAACACGCAAGAAGGTCTCACCTTCGCTCCGACAGGTTTGCATGATCCAGACGCGGCAGCGATCAGCATCGATTCTCCCAACGGAGGTTCGGAACTACTGATTGAGATCGGCAGTCCGAGCGCGAGGAAGTTGCACAAAGCGACCAAGACTTCGCGGCATGTAAAAGTCTACACCTACAAAAACCCCGAAAGTTTGATGACTGAAATCCGCACGGAGAAAGTTCATCGCGCCGAAGAAATCGAAGTCTTCTCCCTCGCGCCGGCGTTTCTCACCGAACTGGGTGCAGTACTGAAGCGAGATAATCGCTGGGCCCTTCTGTTTGATGATGGAACGATCAGTGTGCAAGTGGGGGAGATTTCAATCTCTGGTGAGCTAGGGATTCATCGGCTTTGATCGAAGTCGAAACTTTCTTTCCTTGCTCGGCAACAGACCCATGTCTTCCCAGCCACGCCGCCGGTAGAGATACTCGGCCCTCGTACCCGGCGAAGTCGTAAGTACAATCTCAAGGCAGCCATTGGCGAACATCCAATCTTCAAGACGTTGCATCAACTGATGTCCAATGCCTTGTCCTTCATAGCGCTGATCGATGAAAAGCGCCCAGACATCTCTCTGGTTAAGCCGGCCACATGAAAACCCAATGACAGTGTCGCCCTTGAGGCAAACCCAGGCTTTGCCCTCTTCAAACATGGCCTTTTCATAGTCGGGGGCATTGATTTGGATTGATATCAACGCATTCTCAGTGACGTTATCACGTATGAATTTCATCTGGGGGATGTCGCTCATTCGAGCCTCACGGAATCGGTAGTCGGAAATCATGGTCATAGTTAAATCTAAATGCACTCTTTTGTATTGTTACACTGAGTTGAGAGGGGGACGAAAGCGCGTAACCTTAGCAATGTAGTGATAGCATCGGCCCATGACACCTACACCCATCTTACCGACGGAACGCCAAAAGACAGACGAAAGTCTGAATCTTG
>JAIXOY010000122.1 GCA_027486525.1 Pseudomonadota bacterium | reverse complement strand
TACCCATCACGCGTAGGACATCTTTCGCGTCGTACTCCACGATACCCAGAGCGACGGTTTTCTGCTGATGCTTCACCGCGATCACATCGCCACGCTTGAAGCTGCCCACGACTTTCTTGATGCCGATCGGCAACAACGACGCTTTGCCGGCCCTCAGGGCTTTGGCGGCGCCTTCATCGACAACGATCGCACAGGCCGGTCGCACCACCGTGGCGATCCACGACATGCGCTTTTTTACTTTCTCCCGCGGGTCACCCTTGAACAGTGTCCCACCGCCCTTGAGGGCACGTGACACTGGTGTCGCGTGATTAAAGGTGGCGATGGTGACATCAAGGCCCACGGGTGTCAGGCGTCGTACGGCCTGCAGCTTCGTCGCCATGCCCCCGCGGCCGACCGCGGTCTTTGTGGTGAGTTTTATGCCCGCAAAATCTTCGCGGAAATCGATCACCGGAAAATGCTGGGCGTCCGGATCGCGCGGATCACGATCGAACAGTCCATCGGCGTCGGTCAGCAGAATCAATCGGTCGGCGCCAATCGCTTCGGCCACCATCGCCGCCAGCTGATCATTATCGCCCACCGTAATTTCTTTGGTGGAGACGGTGTCATTTTCATTCACAACCGGGAGCGCATCACTCGCCAGCAGCGTGAGCAGGGTATTGCGCACATTCAAGAAGCGCGGACGAACTTTGAAATCATCGTGGGTCACCAGCACTTGCGCGGGATGAAGTTGAAAAGGAGCGAGTGCTGTTTGGTAGGCCCGCATGAGGAGCGGCATTCCCATGGCGGCACAGGCCTGCTGCCAAGCGAGCGAGAGCTGTTTTTCATCGGGCTTTTTGACGTGGGGCCGCCCAGCATTAATGGCACCGGAGCTGACGAGCACCAGCTCATGGCCAAGTTTTTTGAGCGTCACTAAGTCCTGGATGAGAGTCTCGACCTTTTGCTGATCGACTCCGCCCTGGGAAGAGCTGACGCCTAAGGAGCCGATTTTCACCACAATTCTTTGTCCCATGGGGCTATTCTAAATGAAACCTCCAGGCTTGGCAGAAAGAAGTTTTTTCTGATGGGTTTTGTCGGGCAAGCTATGCTGGTGAGAAATGCGAGGTCGGAGTAAAATAGCTCTATGGGAATGAACGACAATAGCAAAACCTACCTTCGCCAAATGGACGCCGACGAACCCGGCAAGGACCTCTGGCCCCGTCTTAAAAAGGGCGGCGAACTTTTCATCTGGAAGCAAGGCCAGTCCGAGCCCTACAACGTCAAGCCCGTGTATGGGGCCTTTGAGAAGAGTGGTTTTCAGTTACTTCCGATCGAAGTCGAACGGAGCTACCAAGAGATCTTCAAGGAAACCTTCAAGCAGACACCGATTTTTTTGAAGTTCAAGTTCGGCCCCGACTCCCAGTACTTCACCTCCGGCGTCATCGACTGGAACGAAGAGCAGGGGAAGTTCGTGGTGAAGATCACCGGCGCCTATTTCGTGACGACCAAACGGGCGGCCTGTCGGTATGTCGTTTCGACGACGGATCGGATTCAGATCACCATGGCGGGCCACTCCTTCAGTGTGTTTGATATTTCCTCGGGTGGCTTCTCGACCATGGTCGACACCAACAAGTACGGCACCATGGAAAAGGGCGCGACCTTTGAACAGGTCGAACTCAAGTACAACGTGAAGAAGTTCATCATTCCGAAGGTCACCTTGGTGAACATCATCGAAGACAAGAATGAGAGCAGTGCCCGCGTGAAGCTCGCCTTTAAATTCGAAGGCCTGAAGGTCGCCCTGGAAGACAGCATCTGGGTCGAGGTTAACAAGTCCGTGCAGCGCCTGGCGCAGTTGCTCGGGTAGCCGCGTAGATTTTACAGACCCGCCTTTGCAAAACCTGATTCATGATAAAACACCTTCGTTTATATCTTAAACGGAGGACCCCCCATGAAGTTACTTATCGCTACTGCGTTTTTGGTGCTCACCGCCCAAGAATCGTTCGCTCAACGCCGCCCCCTCTGCGAAGTGCAGATGGTCGACAGCACCGGCCGCGTGCTCGACACGTTCTCTGGCCAGATGGACGGTAACGGCATCTGCCGCGATGCTCTCCGCGAGTGCAACCTTGCCGCGCAAGGTTTGCGGACCCGCGTTTCGTGCGTCGAGAGCCGTGTGCGCCCTGACCCACGCCCGAACCCGAATCCATTTCCAAACCCACGTCCGGACCCACGTCCAGATCCACGCCCGAATCCGAATCCATACCCGCCAACAGCGGACTTGGATGTGACGGTCGTTCTGGAAAACACCGTGATGCAGTTGCGCGGCTACAGCGTCGCTGACGTCAACTCGCAGTGCCTGCGCCAAGCTCCGTTCGGCTCTTTCGACAAGATGACCATCGTTACGAACAACAGTAACGTTCGCTTCGTCACGACTTATAGCTGGTGGCGCGATGCTCGCGAAATCTGCGGCGAGATCTCTCGCAACCTCGACGTCTACTCACGGAACATCCGCGGGATGATCGATGTCTACGGCGACATGGAGAGACAGCCGTTCAGCATCCGTGCGTACTCAAAGGCAGAAGCCCTTGCTCAGTGTGCCGACGCTTACCGCGTGTCACGCTTGATCAGTGTTGATGAGATGACTTTGTCGGTGAACAACAGCGCCACTCGCCGCCTCAGTACCTACAGCTGGTGGAGAAATGCGAGCGAAGTTTGTAACGAAGTGATGAAGGTCATTGACCAGACAGTTTACTAGATGAAATGAAAAGGGCCCCGAAAGGGGCCCTTTTCTTTAATGCGGCCCCATCCGGGGCCATTTTTATTTAATTGCGATGAGTTAATTCTTTAGAACGAGCTAATAGTTAAGTTCCTACCGCAATTTTATCTAAAGTTGCAAAACACTCAGTTTTTTTTTACCAGGTTTCTCCCTCATTATAACCATATTCCAATTGTCATACTTTCAAAGGAGTTGAAATGTATTTGCCTGCCGTTGTGGC
>JAIXOY010000177.1 GCA_027486525.1 Pseudomonadota bacterium | reverse complement strand
TAGAGGTCTTTTGAGTTGATGTCGGCATCAAAGCCTTCGCCGGCTTCGGCGTTATCAGCCCCTAGCGAGATGATGGTGTAGGACTTGCCATCAGAGTCGTAGAGGTAGTCAGAATCCCACGGGTCTTGTGGAATTTTTCCGCCATCGATGTAGCCGGTTGGAGAGTAGCGCTTGCATTCACGGCCGCCGCCTTCGGGCTTTGTAATCAAAGCGTCCCAGCCCTGGTCAGTCGTCGGGAAGAAGCCACAGTCACGGCGGAATTCTTTCAAGCGATCGCCCAAACTTTTGATTTGGATTTTGGCGGTTTGAACTTTACCTTCTTGCAAGTTTTCGAAAACTTTACCTGCAACGAACGTCCCCGCGAGACCCAGGAGCGTCAGCGCGATCAAAATTTCGAGGATACTCATACCAGCTTGATTGTTTCTCACAAAGAACTCCTTCTTAGCTACTTCACACTGTTCAGGCTCATCATCGGCACCACTACGGCGAACACGATGAAGGCGACCGCGAGACCTAGGCACACCATCATGATGGGCTCCAGAACCGAGGTCAGACCGCCGATTTTGGATTCTACCTGTTCCTCGTAGTTTTCGGAAACGATTTTAAGCATAGGTTCGAGCTCACCTGACTTCTCGCCGAGGCGAATCATGTGGGTCACCATGGCCGGGAAGTGACCGGAGTTGGCCAGCGGGGTGACGATGCTCGCACCCTCGGAGACAGAGATCCGGGCCTTCTCAATAGCGTCTTTCATGTGCACGTTAGGAATGAGGTTTTTCACAATGCTGAGGGCCGTCAGAATAGGAACACCCGAGTTGAGCAGTGTGGCGAGCGTACTGCAAAAACGGCTCACGTTGATCATTTTAGTCAACAGACCAATGACGGGAAGCTTCAATTGCAGGGCATGCCACTGAGATTCGCCCTTAGGTGTTGCGATATAACGCTTCACCATAAAGTAGGCGCCGATCATCGCCGCGATCACCGCCCACCAGTAGACCTGCATGAAGTCCGAGATCCAGATGGTGATCTTGGTTTGCAGCGGGAGCTCTTTCTTCATGGAGATGAAGATCTTGGCGATCTTCGGAATAACAAAAATAAAAATCACGTTCATCATGACAAAGCCAAAGAACCCCATGATCACCGGATAGGTCATGGCACTCTTCACTTTATTTCTCAGCTTCATCTGTGATTCGGTGAAGTCGGCAAGGCGAAGGAGCACGATCTCAAGCGTACCCGAGGCCTCACCGGCGCTCACCATGTTGGCGTAAACCGCCGTGAAGATTTTCGGGTGGGCACCGAGGGCATCGGCGAGCGAGGCACCTTCGTTCACTTTCTGGCGGACTTCCGACATCACAACACGCAGAGTTTCGCTGTCCACTTGCTCCACGAGAGCGGAGAGGGCTTCGGCGACCGGAATCTTGGCTTTGATCAACGTCGCAAACTGGCGGGTCATCAAGGCGAGGTCTTCAACCGTCACGCGCCCTTTGAAGCGCGAGATGGCAGAGCCACCGCCGCCGGAGGCCGCGGATTTCTGCTCACGAATATCCACCAGCATGATGCCAATGCTGCGAATCTTTTGTTTCGCCGAGCCGATGGAATCGATGTTGAGCGTGCCTTTGACCTCTTTTCCTGTGCGGTCTAGGCCCTTGTAGTTATAGATCGGCATTAGCTCTCTTCTTCAGCGTTGATCGCGCGGATGATCTCATCCACCGAGGTTGTTCCTTCAAAGATCTTATCCAAGGCATCTTGGCGAAGGGTGCGCATGCCCGAGCGCACGGCAGCTTTTTTAATGGTCGCCGCATCTGTTTTTTGAATGATCAGCGCGCGGATCTCGTCGTTGATCAAAAGAAGTTCAGACACCACGGTACGACCGGAGTAACCCGTGCCGTGACATTTTGCACAGCCGACGGCTTTAAAAATAGTCACACTGGCCGGGAGTTTTTCTAGATCAAGAGCGACTTTCTCGTATTCACCCATCTCCGTAGGCTGCTTACACGCGGGGCAAAGGGTACGAACGAGACGTTGCGCCAAGATGCCCACGAGGGACGACGAGATCAAGAAGGGCTGGACACCCATATCGATCAAGCGCGTCGGTGCTGAAGAGGCGTCGTTGGTGTGCAAGGTTGAGAGCACGAAGTGACCGGTCAAAGAGGCGTTAATCGCCATCTCGGCCGTTTCTTTGTCGCGCGTTTCCCCCACCATCACCACGTCCGGGTTTTGCCGGAGGATCGAGCGCAGGGCAATGGCAAATGAGAGGTCAATCTTGTGGTTCACTTGAATCTGCGAAATCCCCGGGAGTTCGTATTCGACCGGATCTTCCACCGTAATAATCATTTTATCAGGCGTGTTGATGCGCTCGAGGACAGCAAAGAGTGTGGTCGTTTTACCGTGACCCGTTGGGCCTGTGACGTAGAGCACCCCGTGCTTGTGGCCGGAAAGTTCCACGAGACCTTCGAGCACTTTCCCGCGGAAGCCAAGGTTCTCAAGGCGCAAAACCGTATTGCTCTTCTCGAGAATACGCATGACGATCCGTTCGCCCGCCTGGACCGGGATGGTCGAAAGACGAATATCAATGTCTTTACCCGCGATCTTGATCTTAATACGACCATCTTGCGGAAGACGTTTTTCAGCGATGTCGAGCTTCGCCATAACTTTAATACGAGACGACACAGCGGCGTGGGTCCGTTTCGGCTGGCGTAGAATCTCTTGCATCACGCCGTTGACGCGGAAGCGGTACACCGTCTCTTTGTCGTAGGGCTCGATGTGAATGTCGGACGCTCGTTCTTTGACGGCACGGAAGATGATGGAGTTCACGAACCGAATCACCGGGGCTTCATCGGCGGTGGCATCGAGGATATCGATCGGGCCGTCGAGGTCGAGGTTCTCTTCGAACTCTTCGTCGCCGATGTCATCGACCAAGTTCCGATTGGCCTTCTCGTAGACGCGGTTGATGGCGTCTTGGATGCGCAACGGAGTGGTG
>JAIXOY010000314.1 GCA_027486525.1 Pseudomonadota bacterium | reverse complement strand
GTGCAAAGCCTCATCACGCCATGATCGGATTCGAAGATTATGCCCAACCGGAATTTTTTCGGTTTGGTTGGGATCAACTTTTTCTCGTTCAAACAGTTAAAGAACATTCCGCTCACAAAGAAGCGGACGTGTTGGTTGAACTCGGCGCCGGCTCGGGAGTGTTGAGCTGCGAGCTTTCAAAAAAAATGACCATTCATCATGCGCATCTGGTGGAGTTTCAGCAGAGTGAATGGGAGCCGTACCTCACGCTGAATGTCCAAAAGCAAGGACGCTTGCCTTCGGTTGAGTATCATTGGCAGAAGGTCTCTGAGTTTAATCAGCAAGGTAATATCCAAGCGCAGCTGCTGCTTTGTAACCCGCCCTACTTCTTAGTGCGCAGTGGTCGCGCCTCGCTTGATCCACGTCGCAATATCGCCCATCGGTTTGTGGTGGATGAGTATCAGGCCTGGATCGATGCGATGGTGCGCTCACTCGGGCCGGGGGGGGAGGCGTGGTGGCTGCACCGGGATCCCGGGCCGCAAGGAAAACCTCAGGTGCCGGAAGGATTTGAAGTGAAACACGTGATGCGTTCAGGGCGCATGCGGGTCATTCGGCTGACACGATTGAATGTAGAGTGAGATCCAGCGCTCGCGCTCGGCCAGATCACTCACGTCAGCAAAAAGTTTTTCAGCTTCTGCTTTGAGTCGTTTGAATTCGGGAGAGTGGGGATGAAGCATGGCCTTTTTCTCTTTCAGAAAAGGTCGTGCCTTTTCTTGGAAAAAAACTTCGTTGGACTCAAAGGCGATCTTGTCGAGCATCGGAATCGCCACGGGAAAACGCTCGCCGATTTTCTTCAGCAGGACTTTTTCCATGTATTTCATGTTGTCGGCAAAGGCCGGGTGGCGTGTAAGAATAAATAAGGTGCGGTTTTTTAGACGCAGAGGAATGGACTCCCGGGCCAGCATTTCGCCGACGATGTCTCGCCAGGCCTCAATCAGTCCAAAAAAATCGAAGCCTTCCACAAAGCGTTGCCATTCCTCGTGGGGAGCGGCGCCTTCGCCACGGACGGTCGGCACGTAGGAATTGAATTTAAGTTTCTTCCACATCACTTCTCGTTATACCCCCGCCGTGCTATAAAAGGCCATGCGTCAAAAGTCTTTTTTACCCCTGATTTTCGCTCTCATGGGCCTCGTGGCTTCCTGCACGGGCTACCGTTATACGCAGACGGCCAATCCTTTTCAGCAGTACGGCGTGGATTCGTTATCCGTGCCCATGTTCTACAACTATTCATCTGTTCCCGAAGTCTCCACAAGTTTCACCCGCGAGACTTACAAATTGCTTACGGGATTTAGTGGATTGCGCTTGCGCTCAGGTTGGTCGACCCATTCGGATGCCGTTTTGATTGGCATCATTCGCTCACAGGAAAAGATTAATGACGTGCTTCAGCCGAAAAACTTACGAGTCGCGCAAGGTGTCGCTGAACAAAATATCGGCGAACAGCGTCCAGATTTTTATGTGCCCGGTTCAACACAATTGAATTTGATGATTCAAGTTGTGGTGGTGAAACGTCCGAGCCCAGAAGAACTGGCTCTCCTGCGGAGTGAACTTGGACCCAAGCTTCCGCCGCAAGGAAAGATTCTCTTCAATGAAACGTTCCCCTTGAATGAAACCTTCAACAGAGAATTTTTCGACGAAGAAGGTGGCAGTGTCGTGGCGACGCAAAACGCCGGAGCCCTTCGCCGGACGAAAGACACCATGGCGCTTCGTGCAGCCGAGCAAATCCGGGACATGATTCTGTATGCATTCTAAGTGGCAACTCTGGGATTTTTTCCAGTCCTTCCCCAAGGGCTCCTGGGCCGCGTTGCAAGGACGAGTGGTGCTGCAGGCCTTCGATCCCCTTGCTCTTCGTCTCATGAAAGACCATCTCCTGAGTGGCCTTTCCAGTGAGGCGCGTCCCAAGCAGGTCTCCGGCAGCGACACGCAAGCCGCTTGGGTAGAAGACCAGTTTTTATCCTTAGGACTTTTTGGTAACACCGAGTCTTGGGTGATCAATGCCCCGGATGATGTGCCCACCACTGCGAAAGAAGTTTTCCTCCGCGATGATCTCATGCTGGATGGCCGCGTGTTAGCTTTTGGGTTTCATAACGACTCCGCCTTTATGAAGAAACTCTTGAAGGCCGAGAATGTGTCTCACTTGCAGATCGAGGCGCCGCGTTTCTGGGAAACCGCCAAGCTCGTCGATTTCCTCTGTGCGTTTTTTCAGCTGCCGCTCGCTGCCGATGCCAAGCAGTACGTCCTGCAGGCGGTTGAGAATGAATTCATGCCGCTCTTTGATGCTTTCCGCTTAGTGAAACTCAATCACCCTGAGAGCCGAAGCATCAGTGCCAATGAAGTGCGTGCCCTGATTGGTGTGGACCGCCTAGATCAATTTGCTTTGGCCAATGACATGGGTAAGAAGGCCTGGCGACCATTCTTCGAACGTCTCTTGTCGGTCGAAACGGATTTTGAACGCTGGCGTTCGATTTTCGGTTTTCTTCAGTCTCACTTGATGAAGATAGCTGATCCAAGTTACGCCGACGGGAAAGGACGCTTGAGTAAGTATGATCAAGAGATCATCACTCTCGCGAAAGGCTGGAAGCCAGAAGAGGCGCGGGATTTGTTGCTGCAGATTCAGGCGTGGGAGTTGGCGTGCAGGACAAAAGACCCGTTTTTGCCAACGCACCTACGTCAATCATTGCTCAAAGCTCACAAGGGCGCTTGGGCACCTGCGAAGCTCGACGCCGTCTGAATCATATCTCGTAGACTGATGCCGGCGACATAATTACCAAACAACACTAATTCAAACGGACGTTCGGGATCGTGCTGAAGCGCCTTCAGCGTCGACGTGCGTGTTTGGTTGTAACGGGGAAGGGCTTTCGTCCATGAGTGCATCTTGAGGGGGCCTGCAGGCCAGGAAAGCTTATGGAGATCAGTTTTTACTCGAGCTTCAACATCATCAGTACCGGGGAGAATGAAGGTCACACCGGCACGCTGAGGGAAAATCTCGCGATTGAATAAAGCGCCCAGAGCATTCACACCACTGGCGCGCGGAAAGAGATAACCGAAGACACCACGAGTTTCCGAAATCTCGGGAGCAAGCACCGTCACGCTCGAGAGCGGCAAGTATTCCAGACGCTGCAGCAGGCGCGCGCCTTCCGCCCAGCTGCCATTCAAAAGCTGCGAAGCCATCGGTGCTTCCGTGCAAATGATGGTATTCGGCCGCAGTTCAAAGGCGCCGGTGTGGTTGAGGTGGATTTGACCTTTGATCGTGGAGGCGAGGGCCTGGATAAATTCCGCCATACCACGGGGAAAACTCACTGAGCGCGCGCTGGTACTTTTGAGCGAGCGCAGCACCCGCCAGTAACGACCGGCCTTGAGTTGCGGCCACACACTGGCGATCGTCAGATCATCGGCCCCACAGCCGTAGATGCCTTGCAGAGCTGGGCTTAGCAGACTGTCGACATGAACGCCTAAGAGTGGACGGAAAAACTGCGCCACCGTGATGCCATCATTCACGCTTGGTGTGCGCTTGAAAAGCTTGGGTAAAAGTTTAAGCGCAAGACCGAAAGACATGGGGGCCAGAGGGGTTCCGTTCCACAGACGCCGTTTAAGTTTCGGAGTGGCCGGGATAACCGTGAGTCCGAGGGAGTGGAGCCACGTTTCAATTTCTGCGGTGGCAAAAATTGCGTTGGGGCCTTCTTCGATGACGCCTTCCGGGAGCTGGTGACTTTGGATCTTACCGCCGAGGCGATCAGTTTTCTCGTAGAGTTGAATCTCGAAGCCCTGGCGAGAGAGAAAGTGTCCCATCAGCAAACCGGCCACGCCACCGCCCCAAATATGGACAGTGCGGATGGCCGGATTCAATGACCCGATGGGCGTTTTCACTATTTGAGCAGAGCCTGCAATTCGCCGTTCTTGAACATCTCAGTCACGATGTCATTTCCACCGACAAGCTGGCCGTCGATGTAGAGCTGAGGATAAGTCGGCCAGTTACTGTATTCTTTCAAGCCTTGGCGGATGTCGCCATCGTTCAAAATGTTAAAAGTTTTAAAAGGAACGCCCAGCTGCTTCAAGATGCCTGAAGTGTTGGCCGAGAAACCGCACTGTGGCATGTCGGTGTTGCCTTTCATGAACAAGACAACTTTTTCTGCTTTCAAGAGCGCTTCGATCTGCTCTTTGAGAGGCTTGGTCTTGTCCGCGCTGACGATTTCGTTAGCGGAAGTTTGCAGAACGTTAAATGGGTTCATGCTTGTTCTCCTGTGTATTTGTCGAGAGTCATGGTTTTAAGTTTTACGGCGTGAACAGGACCGGCCAGGGCCTCGGTCAAAATATCCATAATCATGCGGTGCTGTTGCAAAAGCATTTTACCCTTAAAGGCATCGCTGGCGATGGTGATCTCTAAATGGTCTTCCGTTCCGGTCATGTCCGAGACATCGACTTTGGCGTCCGTCAGCTGAGCTTTGATGAGACTAGCGACGAGTTGGAGATTATTCATGTTGCGGGCTCCGAGACAGCGAGAAAGCTCGTGGCGAGGGTGAGGATTCGGAGAATCATCGTGGTGCGCCCGAGGAGTTTGTGTCGATTATAAACTTTCTGATCTCCAGCGAGGAGTTTTCTTCCCGACCAAACCATGAGGCCGTAGAAGAGCACAGTTGAGACAGCGAGCGAAACATGAATGTTCAAAAGCAGGGGATTGCCCATCGCTTTCGAGGCCTTCAAGATAGCGCCACGGGAGAGTTCAATCTGCAAAATCAGAATGACGTCCCAGATCATCGCAGACGACATGATTTTTACGTGCTTGAGACGCGTCTTGTGCTGAGTGATGCCATAAATCATCAGGGCCACAATCAAAAAAGATTGGGTCTGCATGAGCCAAGTGGGCATAGAGTTTTCCTTTTCTAGAACCGCTAGATATCATGCGGTTTTCCAAAAGTCCCCAAATGGGACGGAGCGTAAAATGGGTTTAGGTAAATGGGCCGTCATCGATATCGAAACCACCGGCATTAACCCGCTGGACGACGATATCATCGACCTCGGCTATTGGCAGTTCGACGGAACTACACTCGTGAGAAAATTCACCAGCCTGGTGCGTGCCTCTCGTCCCGTGTCGCCGTTCATTCAGAAGCTCACCGGCATCACTAATGCCCAGGTAAAAAAAGCGCCTATTTGGGAGCAAGTCGAGCCCGATTTGTTGGAGCTCGAGAAGCACAGCCTGATCGCTCACAATTCGGCTTTCGAAGAAAAGTTCCTTAAACGTTACTTCGACAAGGTCGATAAATCCTCCGACCGTGAATCATTCCAAGATTCGATCCTCTACCTCGGGCTCTTGTTTCCTGGCATCGGTCAGCTCAATCTCGAAAGCTTCATCCAGCGTTTTGGCATCGCCGAGAAAGAAGAGCACCGCGGGGAAGCCGATTCGCGCGATCTCTTGAAAGTTCTCGTCGCCGCGACAGCACTGACCTGGAAGAAGCGCGGTCTGCGTTTAAAGCTCACAGAAGTCTTGCGGACTTTTCCGGATGAGTTCTGGTTCAAGCATTTCTTCTTCCTTTCGTGGGAAGAGTTGATGGATCTGGGCGAAGCCTGCGAAATGGATGTGGGCGCATGTGTGGAAAGTTGGCTGCAAGATGAACGCCCAGAGCTGGCGTCGCGGGATTACCCGCAAGCCAGTAAAATGCCGCGTAAATTCTCAGGCGATGTGATTCGTGATTTCCTTGGTGATGCGAAAGCGCGCCAAGAGCAAGTGCCCGGTTACCGCGCGCGCCAAGCGCAGATCGATATGGCCCTGCGAGTGGGACAAGCTTTCAAGAATGGTATTCACGCCCTCATTCAAGCGCCAACGGGTACTGGTAAAACCTTGGGATACCTCTTGCCGGCGACGCTGTTCTCCATGGAGACTCGCGAGCAAGTGTTAGTCACCACAGGAACGAAGACCCTGCAAGATCAGGTGATGGACAAGGACGTGCCGCAGTTGCGCCAGATGCTGCAACTTTCAGAGGCGGATTTTAAGATCACGCGACTTGTGGGATCCAATAACCACTTGTGCGAACTCTTGTTCCGCGATGATCAGGACCAAAAAAATCTCCTCGACCAAGCGTCCTTCGGATCGGCTTATACACGCGCTTACTTTGACATGCTGTTTTTTCACAACGAAGAAGCGCCTTACGCCAAGAAGATCACCCGTGAGCAGGTCCCGTTTATTCTTAAAAAACTCGTGCCAGAAGTGCGAGAGCGCGATGATGAGTTAGCGGTGGATTACCGCGCGTGTGTAGGATCACAGTGTCCCTTCGTCTTGAACTGCAGCTATGTCCAGGGTTTGCGTGAAGCCAAAGAGGCACAGTTAATCGTGGGGAACCACGCCATGCTACTCGCCTGGCCGCGCAGTTTTCCAAGACCAGCCCATGTGGTGGTGGATGAAGCCCACAAAATTGAAGGCGAAGCCACGCGTGCTTTTGCCGTCGAAGTATCCGATCGCTCCGTAGAAGCGCTGTTGAAAGTGCAGCCGCAAGGGGTGGGGGCTTTGTTGTACTTGCTGTCTACCGGGCCGGAGACCCCAGCACTGCAAGATGAGTTCGCCCGTTTGCGGGATGCCGGTCAGTTCGCCGCCCGTATGGCACGAGATCATGTCACGCCGCTCATGCAAGTGCTTGAGAGTCTCTTTAAGAAGATGCCGAACTATCACCCGGTGCATACCAATGAAGCTCCATTCCCGAGCCGCGAGCGAGCCAACGATGCGCTCACGATCCAACTCTTGAATCACCTCGAGAGCTTGCACCAGATCTGGGGCGATCTCTACTCGCTGTTGATGCCGCACTTTGAGCGTTGGCAGAAAAAAGATTTCGACGACGATAAAAACAAAATGAAGGCGTGGGCACTGTTCGAAAGTTTCTGGGGGCAACTCGAGAAGCATGTCATGGGACTCGCGCATTTCTTGAAGCCGCCTTCCCTTTGGGTCACGGCCTTGAAGTTCAGTGAAGAAGACGGCTGGCAGATTGAGAGTGCGCCGATCGACGTCGGACTCACGCTTCACAAGGGTCTGCTCGAGAGCGCCACGGCGGTGGTCTACACCTCCGCGACGCTCGCCAACGATAAGGGCGATGCGGGAACACAAGGTGTCGAGTGGATGACGGGCTATTCCTATTTGCCACAAGAGAAGCGCTTTAAGTCAGGGCTCTATCTGCCAGCGACCTTTGACTACGCCCACAATGCGAAAGTCATGCTGGTGAACGATACCCGCGCCATCAGCGACATGATGTTCGTACCAGATCTTTTGAAACCGATCATTCCGTTAGTCAAAGAGTTGCAAGGTCGCACGCTGTTCTTATTCTCGGCGCGTGTGCGTTTTGAAACCGCCGTGGATTTATTGCTCAAAGAGTTCGAAGGGCATCTGCCGGTGTTCGTTCAAGGCATGGGCAAAAATGTCGTGGAAGAATTCAAGAAATCGCCATCGGGGATTCTGATCGGGATGGAAAGCTTCGGCGAGGGCATCGATGTGCCGGGTGACCAGTTGCAGTTGATTGTCATCGACAAGATACCTGATGTTCGTCGAGAACTTGTAATCGATCGTCGCCGGGAATGGTACGACGCGAGTTTTGGGAATGAGTTTCAAGACTACTTCCTCGCCAATCGCGCGCGAGCGCTTCACCAGAAGTGTGGACGTCTCTTGCGGACGGAAACGGACTTTGGTGGGGTGATTATTGCCGATCAACGAATCAAAAAGTGGAAAGGGAATACCTTGAAGCAGTTTGCGAAGCTGATGGAGCCCTACCAAGTCGAGGTCGCCACACTCGAGAAGGCCTGCGAAGACATGACCAAGTACTTAGTGAAGTCTTAGAACATTTTTTCTAAATTCTGTTTCAACTTCTTAAGACGGCGAATGACGACCTTGGCGCCGTCTTTTTCTTCCAGCTGATAGGGGATGGCGTAGTGTTTGCTGACCCACAGCTGTGCTCCAGAGGTCACGTTTCCACTGAGCGCATCCTCGTCATGGAGCTCGAACTGACTGGCGGTGAGAGGCATGCCGCCGACTTCCAACTCTTCTGTGTCATGAGTCTTGAGATCCACCCACATGACTTTATCGTCGGGCGGACCAATGAATTCCCAGCCGGTTTTAGGTGTGACGAAATGCACCGGAGTGCGGGCAGTGGTATCAATTTTCTTCGACAGGGTGAAAAGCGCCGACGTCACAAAGCATGGAGCCGAAAGCAAATGCTTTGTTGTGCTGAAAGGGCGCTCGACGGTGTGCGAAGACTGGCCCGACTTAAAGGTGTAGCGCAGAATTTGTGCCGCTGGATCGACCTCAAAGGCTTCGCGAGCGAGTCTATCACCTAGAGATTTTTCAATGGTCAGGACCTGTGGGACGTAGAACTGGTTCAGTAGATAGTGAATCTGCATTTTGAAAAATTCACCCGTTTCGACGCGGCTCATTATCTCAGCATGGAACACCATATTCCCAGTTTCCTCGTTATGCTCCACCGTAAAGTTTTCCTGGGAATAATTCTGTCCGTGCTGGAAATACTGGTAGGTTCCTTCAAAAAGTTTCTCATTTTTACTTAGCATGCTCTTAGTCT
>JAIXOY010000197.1 GCA_027486525.1 Pseudomonadota bacterium | reverse complement strand
TTGGTGGCCGGGGGCACCAGATAAGATTCCCACATCACCTTCATACGACTGAGCGCCCGGCGGGCCAAGAACTCTTGAGGAGGAACATTGCAGGAAGCGTCCGTCGTCGCGAAATGATACGCCAGACGACGTTCGGCCTCAGCGCGGGTTAGCGGATTATTGAGTTGGCTTTTCAGCGCCTGGATGTCCCCTTCTCTCTGATCGAAGAAGCGCGAGACGGCAACTAAGAATGCTTGCTGAGTGCCGCGAGGGTCAGTGGTACCGACGAAGTTAAAACCCATCTGGTCATAATCGCAGAAGCCATCTTTGCTCGCGCGTTCAATGACGCCACAGATGTGGGCCCCCCAATTGAAGAGGCGCTCTTTGCCCTCGTCATCGGTGTGGAAGAAGTCCTCACCTTCTTCTCCCTCTTGCCCGCTGTAGGTGATGCTCATCTGCATGAACGACGGGGACTTTGGCAGTCCCAAGTTGTGCTGCATGATCAAAGCCGCCGTGTTAGACGCACAAGTCCCCATGCCGTCTTGATCGTGCACGGGAAGAAAGTTCAAGGTCTTGGTCGCTGGACAAGACTGTGACCACGCCTGCAGAGAGAATGTGAGAAGAAAAATTACCAATGCCATAGACCATCCAATGATAAAAGAGATCCATCGGAGAAACGACAGAAGGCATTGGTGCCTCCTTCGTCGTTCATCGCAATGATCACGCCTGCCTTGTGAAACTTGGTGCAAACGGCGGAGCCAGGATTTGTTCCCCCGGGCCCGACATCACTTTTTTGTTTGTGCTGACTGGCCTTGAGGGCCAGGCACGAGGAGCAATCTTTCGAGATCATGCAGGAACCGTTCGAGCATTGAACGAGTTCGAGTTTCTGCGAACCAATTTTCCAGTCCGCAAAAGCGGCGCTGGAAAACAACATGATAAGGATGAGCAATTTCATAGAAGTCTCATCGGCTAAACTGCCAGAACCATGAGAAATCCCTGCATCCCCCGACAAATGGACTCAAGCTATTCCATGAAATTCCGATACATTGCCCATGAAACGGATTCTATCACCCCTCGGCTTCTTGTGTTGTGCCGCTGCTCTCGCAGCTGGGCTACCTGATATAAAGCCGTTGGTGGATCACCTGCGCACGCTCCCCGCGGAAGTGCGCGGAGAAATTTTCATGAAATCTCCCATCCCGGTGTTGAACGACGACAAGGCCCGCGTTTCCATTCGGCCCGATCGCAACATCTACTTCGGCTTCGATGAAGACGAGGTGAACGTGAACCTCACCGGCGCACTCAACATGTGCGTGAAGACATTCGTCGATCTCGTCGATGGCTGCTTACAAGTCGATGTGAAACACGTCTCGTGGACCCAGGAGAAGGGCTTCCAGGCCCAGCTCGAAATGGCGAGCTACGATCTGTTTGGAGCGTTCGCCAGTGGCACGAAAGAAGCTCTCGAGAAAACGCTCAACGACAGCTACGGCGCCAAGATGAAACAGGCGATTGAGAAGGTAAAGAAGTTTCGCCAGAGCAAGGATTTAGGGGAAGCTCAGCAGGTCGCCCAAGCGATCGGCTCCGTCTTTACCGATGGAGCGGCCGGCGGACCGGCGGTGGACTTCGGCGGCCGTGTTGGACTGAACTTCCACCAGCCCATTCCTCAACCCATCGTTGGAACAGATCATCCAGTGCAAATTGGCGACTACCGCGTCGGCCTCAAGCACGGTGATGACATCGACGTGAGTGCGAGCTTCTACAAGAACTCCGATGGGCTCCACATCCAGCGCTTCGAGCTCACGAGCCAAGAAGGGATCAACCTGAGCGAGGGCACGGAGTACGAGCACGACATGCGCATCATTCTCCACCGGCTGGCGATCGATGCCGACGGCAGTGATATCTCGCTCCACCTCGGAGCTTCCGAAACCATCGCGGGCCTCGCCGCATTGATAGAGGTCGTGAACCAGAGCGGCGGCGCCCCGCCTTCGCAGACATGTGCTCTGTGCGAGATCGCCGAACTGCCGCAGTTCACGTCCGAAGCGGACCTGAGCATGCGCAAGGCCATCTTCAATCTCGTGCGCGATCACCGGGCCGCATTAGTTGATATCGGCGTGAGTGTCGATACGCTCGAGCTCTTCTTTAAAATTGAAACGTGTAAGATCGATGCCATCACCTGCCAGATCCCGTGTGAGACTGCTGACTCCCGCCAGGCATGCCAGGCGAGTTGTGTGGAAACCTTCCGCACGTGTAACGTGCGACAGTAGTCGCTACTTAATAAAGCCAATTCGATAGGCCTGGGCTTTGAAAATTTCTTCGGGCACCCACGTTCTCCCGGTGTACCCCTCCGCATCCTTCTGGCATTCTAAACCGGCAAACAAGCCGCCCGGAACATAACAGGCTTTCCCCCAGGAATTCTGCACGAGATACTGGACGCCGCCCCCTTGATTGCGGGTCCCGACGACAGTCATGACATGACCGCCCCCGCGCGTTGCGCAGTCGCCACTGTTGTTGACCGAACCGAGGAGGTTCGAGCGAGCGACGCTTTCATCTGTGAAGCCAGTCAGACTTAGCATGTGGATGCATCCATTGAACGTCACAGGCTTACCGGCGCAGATTGATTTCGAAACTGTCGCATTGCTCGTTCTTTCGTTCCAGGCATCGCTTTTGACTTTCTTTTTCTCAACTTCATCGCACTCACCAGGAACAGGGATCAAGTTCTCGTGACAGCGCGGCGCCACGAGTTTGAGAAACTCTTCATTCACGTCCTTCGTTCCCGGGGTGTAGGCAAGGATGGCATCCAGGAGTTCTTGCGCGTCTTGCACCTTCTCTTCGGCGATCGTCGCATTTCCAGCTGAACCGCAGGCACTATTGGCCCAAGAGCTAGCGTTGACGACTTTGTCGAAATTTTCTTTCTTCTCCTTGGCGTCAGCTCCAGTCGCTTTCGTGTAGTCCGAGCTGGCAAGAAGGTACGCGAGATCTCGCGCAGCCCCAGGCTGGCGTGCTCGGAGTTTCATCCGCGCCACGATGTCCGCGCGATCACCTTTAAAGTAGACGGCGAGCGTTGAAAGGAATCGCAACTCCGCCGTACTCTCGAGCTTGTTGCTGCTGCCCTCGAGCGGGAAAAACTCTGCGGGACAGGTCTTCAGGCGGCCATACACCGAACAGCCGTTCGTGGCCCAGTCTTCGCTGCCAGAGATTGTGGTGTCGATGGGTGCGGTGTCGATGCTTTTGCCGGCGGACATGATCGCCGCTGCGAGGAAAGAGCGAGGCCGATGCTCGGGATCGGTCGCCTGCGCCATCAGCGTCGCACTATTGGCGTAGCAAACATTCAGTCCATCTTGGTCTTGCACTGGATAGGACATTTCACAATGCTCAGCCCAGGCTGATGACAAAAAGAAAAATGCGACGAGCAACATGCAAAACTCCTTCAAAGAGCATTAAGACTAACGAGACTGCCGTCACTGAAACGACAAAATCCCTGGGTTTCCCCTGGCTTGCCGCGGGCCAAGAACACCTGGGTTTTGAAAACTCTTCGGCAATTAATCGAACCAGGATTCACTCCAACAGGTTCATCTTTAAACGTCTCAGAAATACGCGGATTTTTCTCGATGTGCTTCATGGCGCTCAAAGCTTCACATGGTTTTTTTTCGGTGCACCACGTGCTCAACCAAATGGCTCGATTAGAATCAAAGAGGGCCACGTTGATGAATTCTTCTCCAATTTGCCAGCGTGAAGCCGCGGTCGCCTGAACCGCGAAACAAAGCAACGTCATAGATAGAAGCGCGCTAAGGCGAAGGCACATTTTCATCTCTCATAGGATATCCGCACTCTAGCGAGGACAGTGAGGGGGAAATTTGTCCTCAAGGCCCCACTAGAATGTAGACGAGATTATAACTACTTAGACCGACACTCTGGATGAGACAGGGATGAGGTTGCCGCAGGAAATAGTGGCAAGTTCAAGGTCATTCAGAATTTGCAGTACCGATTGGCCAGCGAATCGAGATAGCGCGCTTCGGGCAGCTTCCAATCGACGCAGACTTCTCTCTCGCTCATAACATAGCTCTTCGCCCGCATCTGCTCACAGGGCGCTTGCTTGGCGGGTGTAAACGCTTTGATGGCAAGCTTGAGTTGCTCGAGTTCATGAACCGAGAGAAAAAAACTTTTCCCCGTCAGTCCCGCGCGGGCACAGATGATGTGCTCACTTTTCCCACTGCGACCGCAGTGGCGCAAGTCCAATTGGTGAAGCAACTGTCCTGACGTAAGGGGACGAAGCTGGATGAGTGTCGAGCATTGATTCGCATGAGCAACCAGCGACAACAACAGCGCTCCCAGAATCATCGATCACCACAATAAGTTACTGGGACAAGATCGGGTTGGGCGGCAGCGAAGCTCGTATTCTGGTCACAACCCATTTTCTTTCTGATCTCGGGGTGTGAGAGATACGTCTTCAGACGACTACTGCTAGATGGATAAGGCGACCCTCGACCTGCCGCCCCTTCCGGCAGCTGACCGCCCAAAAGGTGCGTGGATTCGCAGCTGCTTGAAAGACTTTCCAAAAGCTCAGCCTCACCGACTCCCTCCACGAGGTTCATGAGTTCAGAGCTGATGACATCCGCATGGGACTCAAGGGACTTATCCTGCGCACAGGGTGTGTCGCACTTTTCACCGGCCGGACACGGGGTTGCGACGCATTGACCTTCAGTCAAAACGAGCTTCGTCGTGCTCGACCTCGTGCTAACATTTCTCCCATAATAGCTGGGATAAAATTTGTTGATCGCTTTCAGGCCCTCTAAATTCGTAAGTTCATCTTCTGACAAACTCTCCCGCAAACAAGCCATGTCTGCCTGCGGGAAAAACGGATTGAGGCACTCCATGATCTTCATGTCGGGATGGTCCCCGGCTATTTCAACAGCAGCGGGAATGTCCCGCGTCCCATCTTTCTTCAGCGTCGCCTTACTGAGGGAGTTTTGAATAACGACAGGGTTCAGCAGATGACCGAGTTCATGGGTGAGGACTTGCAGGATCGCATTCGGTGACATCTGCAGGTCTATGGGATGAATGTGAACGGTACAAACGTGAGAGGAGCTCTCGCGATCGAAACTATAGTTCCCTTTAACATTCAGCCCATAAGATTCACTTTTCCAATTGAAAGTAAACTCCTCGACACGTTTCACCGCGGCCTGCAGGGCGGCGATTGTTTCTGGGGCGCAGTTTTGCTGGATACATTTAGCCACTCTCTGCTGTGCGTATCGAAGCCCCGCCGCACGCGCACGCCCGAGCAGGCCTTCCACTGATTGCTCTGTTTCTGCGGTAATCTGCACAGCGCGGGCCGCTTTGTAAGTCTGCTCACATTCCGCTTTGTTTTCTAGCGCCAGCTGCTGACAGCCTTCCTCGGAATGCGCTCCCCTGTATCCTTCGGAAGCCATCTTCTCCCAGAAGTCACGGACACTCGCATGGGCTTCCGGATCAGCGCCCTGCGCTCGACGATAGCGGGACTCTAAGTATTCTCTGTAAAAGGGATTTCGGTTTTGGTCGCAGAAGCTAATCGGATTATTACAATCAAAATTGCCCTCGGCCATCTGCTCGCGAACCTGCTGGGTCTGACAAGACGGCGATTCGGGCCGCGGTCCCGCTTCAAAAATCGCGAGCACTTTATCGAAACATTTTTCCGTGGTTGGATCAATCGCAACGCCACTGGGTAAACGGCAACGACAGGCAGAGTCTTGGTTCAGGACGGGAGCACACGATGCAGCTCCGTTTGTTTCCACAGCACCACCGGCCATCTCACAAGCTTGCCTTGGTGAGGGAGCTGGCAGGGATGGGCCCGCGGGACCTATCGACGGTCCATTGGCGTGGACCTGCGAAAGACCAACGAAAAAAACAAGAATGGTGGAAAGGATGAAATTCATCTTCTCTAGGATATCCGCATTCGTGCGAGGACTGTGAGCAGGAATTTGGTCCTCAAAGTCTCTCCAGCAGCTCTGTAGAATTACGATGACTTAAGCGGGGGTTCTCTATGGGGATGGGATGAGGTTGCCGCAGAAAAACGAGGCGTGGTCATGTGTCTCATTCTCCTTTATGGATTTGATAAATATAAAGTGCAAAGGGATCGTTTAAAACCTCACCCCTTAAGGCTCTATTGATGGAACTATCCTTATCATCAAAGGGAGTCGTTTGGTACTCGTGGCTAGTAGTTTTATCCCAAGCACTTTCTCCGTACAGTAAGACCCTTCCAAAGCGATCCGCAAATTTAACAATCGAGTCTTTTGGAATTTTCTTATAGAAAAACTCGGGTGAGTAATCACATTTGCGGTCAGCCTCACTAGGAGACATAGCGACCTGAGATACATCATGAAATTGATTTCCTAATCCCATAAAAAAATCGATCAACGGCATAC
>JAIXOY010000209.1 GCA_027486525.1 Pseudomonadota bacterium | reverse complement strand
GTTCCTCGACGTACTCCCGCAGGAAACTAAGTTGATCTTCATGTGCACCTTCAACGCGCTATCGGTGCCGACGTTCCGCGCCTTCCTCGAGGACATCGCGGAGCTTAAACGGACCTACAAGACTCAAGGCGGAGACCCACGCGTGATCCTCGATCTGCCGTACCTGCGCAACCCGAGCTACCTAAGCCTTTCCATCTTAACGAAAGAGTTTGAAGCGACGCTAGATTCCGACTTCGCCTATATGGTGCAGCTCTCTCAGCCGCAGGCCGACGGCTCGTACCTCTTCACCGAACACGAGGTCGCGAAGATGGAGCGAGTCATCAACTGGTTTAAATCTTTGCCGGAGACGAAGACACGCAACAACGAAAGGCGCGCTTTCTACACGTACATCAAAGAAAACGATCGCCGGAGAGGCGTAAGCTTCGCCGCAACTTTCCCGACCTTCGCCAACTTCTACAAAGAGTGCGAAGAGCTCTACCACGAGAAGACTGATCGCTAGTCACTTTCCCAGCGGGCGCGTTTTTCTTCGAACAGTGCTTTGAACTTCGGCTTCTGGGGATACATTTCGTCGTAGAACTCTGCCTGCTGGTTTGCTCTTGCGATTTGGACTGAGTCCATCTCCGGCGTCGACAGGATCAGCGGCAGAATGTCCTGGAAACAAGCCACGATGTCTCGATCCTCTGGCCCAAGGCGCGCGAAGTTCTCCTTGTAGGCCTGCACGATTCTTTTTCTGATCTTCAGGGGGAGATACTCGAGTCGCAGGAACGACGACTGGAGCTCCATCCCAATCATGAGCTTCGTCGTCACTTTCACTTTTTTCCGGATCGCAAAATCGCAGAACCGATCGAGTTCTAGAATGCCAAGAGACGTGATCGTGTAGTCGAGCAACACCTTCACATTGTCTGCCTTGAGTTCGATGACGGCATCAAGGTTCTTCTCAAACTTCTCGAACTCGAGGCCTTCGCGGATGTACTCTCCCACGACGCCGACGCCGTCGAGCGAGCAGTTAAGCACCGTGTGCTTTGCCTCGTTCAGCAGGTGCATCCACGGAGCGACGTAACCGGGCTTGAAGGCGAGATTGGTGTTGTAGCAAACGATCGAATCACGCTCCCCGATCTTCTCCACAAAATCCTGCAGCACTTCCATGTGACCTGGCGTCATCGTCGGTTCGCCGCCAGCGAAGTACAGACTCTCCACTTCACCTGTGCTCACGAGTTCCTTCAGCCGCGCCGCCGAGCGGTTGTTCATGTCCCTGTTGAGCGAGATGCCGTCGATCTTCACGTCGTACTGGTCGAGCAGCTGCATCTTCCGAAGGAAAGTGTTGCTCATCGCTGTGCTGCTCCCGGGGTAGCAAACACGGCACTTCAAGTTACAAACGGATGTACGGATATCGAGGGACACGGGATTCTGTTGCCACGGAAGCTTGATGTCGTTCTTGGCGCGATGGTGGACGAAGCGCTTGCCGTACGTCCGGTTAAACACTTCGTTGTAGGAATCAAACTTATTTTTCCGAACACACAAATGGCATTCCGGAGGAATCTCTCCCTGCCGCATTTTCTTTCGGCGATCCAGCATGTAGGCCGAATTCCAAAATTTTTCCTGGGGAAGCTTAAACTCATCCAGGTATCTTTCCTCGACCACAGAGTTGTCCGAAATACAGCAGAGTCGGTTGTTACCCTCCGTATCGATGTGCGCATGATAAAAAGGGGCGAGGCAGAACGGCTTTAGCTTGTGGTGCAGTTCTACCTTATCCACGGGCTGGGTCTTGAAGGTTGGCTGCGCCCGCAAATCATCGAGCGTGACCTCGAGCTCCTTGATCACCCGTAATCTCGAGTATTCGCCGATGGCCTTTAAGAGCCAACGTAAACGCCAGAGATGACGTGCATACGGCGTGGTCGCTGTCGCGTAATGATGGCGCTGGCTCAGAATTCCCCACACTTCCCAGTCTATCTGCCCGAGGACAATTTCCTTATCGAAATCTCCCCACGAGAAGTCACTTTCGTACCTAAAGTCGTGTTCTCCCCAGAAGTACTTGTGTGGGAAAGCGATTTTCCAAAGGCGAGGAGTCGTGGCGCGGAAAAGATCCGCTGACTCGAAAGACTTGCTGAGGATGAATTCGAGGAGGTGGCGCCAGTCGGCTGACCCGTGTTTTTCCTCGTCCGGCAGCAGCTCCAAAAACGAGCTGATGATGTGCTCTGGTGTTATGGAGTCGAAGCTAAATTCGTGTCCCACTTTTCTAAAATGAGTTTTCCACTTCCGTAATCGCAGTTCTCCGCCCGCCATGATGTTCTTACGGTCGGCTAAGATGTTTCTAAGTAGGTAGACTAGAATCTGCGCAGCGCTTCCCTCGGGCTTTATCCCCATCTTATCCAGCAAGATGGGATCCCGAGCCACTTCATAGGGATTTGCGCAGCGGGCAAATTGGGCACTAGCTTTCTCGTCAAAGTAGTTCAGCTCCCCCATGTAGGGAATGAGCCACTTGAGCTGGCGGAGTCGCTGATGCACTCGAACGAGCTGGTATCTCTGTAACGGCTCGGGGCTCCAAAGAGAGATGTCCAGGTCACTCACGCCCATGATTACGTTGCCTTCCATCACACTATGCCTGACCCAAAGAGGCGTCATCTTCAGATCCGACGTGAGGGCCAGCCTCGCCGCCGCCTCTGCAAACTGATACGGAACCATCTTCATATCGTTGGGAACGTAGCGATTCAGGTGGGCGATTACTTTTTTTATAGCAATGGGAAGCATGCATACATCCTAACACGAGCCCGTTTGACAGACGCTACCGAAAGCCTTAATTTTCTAGCTCCAAAACTCACCTAGGGCAAAAAAGTAGGGACCTCCCTCCCCGACAGGTGGTTATTCGTAAGGAGTTCGCATGTACTGTGTCGTGGAAATCAAAGGCCACCAATACAAGGTGTCGCCCGGTGACCTCATCGACGTTGAAAAACTCGATTTGGAAGAAGGGAAAACTGTAGATCTTGATAAGGTTTTGCTCGTCGGCGGAACAACAACAATCGTCGGTTTGCCAACTGTTGCTGGCGCTAAGGTTACAGCGAAAGTTGTAAAGCAAGGCCGCACTCGTAAGATTTTCGTTCTCAAGCGTTCTCCGGGTAAGTGGCGCCGTAAAAACGGTCACCGCCAGAGTTTCACCGGCCTCGTGATCACTGAGATCACTGACGGCAAAGGTGGAAGCGCAAAAATCGATGCTGGCCATAAGAACGCCAAGCATCTCACTAAGTAATTCAAGATTTAGGAGACTAGACCATGGCACACAAGAAATCCGGTGGTTCGACCTCAAACGGCCGTGACTCCAACCCAAAATATCGTGGCGTAAAAAAATACGGCGGTGAGCTTGTCGAAACCGGCATGATCATCATCCGTCAGAAAGGCACGAAAGTGCACCCAGGGAAGAACGTCAGCATGGGTCGTGATTTCACGATCTTCGCTACATGCCCAGGTAAAGTTAAATTCGCATGGTACACGAAAGACCAGAAAATCGTGTCCATCGTTCCGGCTTAAGACGGAAGAGTTAGAAAGAAACTTTCAAGGGAGCTTGGCGACAAGCTCCCTTTTTTTTTGTAAAGAAGCGTCATGAGATTTATCGACGAAGTAGAGATCACAGTTGTATCCGGAACCGGGGGCGAAGGCTGCGTCGGCTGGCGTCGTGAAAAGTACGTCCCCCGCGGCGGACCAGACGGCGGCAACGGCGGCATTGGCGG
>JAIXOY010000330.1 GCA_027486525.1 Pseudomonadota bacterium | reverse complement strand
CACCACCACGGCCTCCTCCGACGCGCTCTTTGCGGGCCTCCCCGCCGTCACCCGCCGCCTCACCATCCTCGACGTGGACGGAGTCAGGTGTGTAGACCTGCAACTCTTCGTTGATCTCCGTGATCTGGACGAAGTGCGGGTTCCAGAGTTCTTGGTTTAACTTCGGGCCCTCGAAGTCCTCTCGCAGCGCCAGACTCAGCTGCTGGCCCTCGACGGAAAGACTCTCCGACGCCGGCGCTCGCGGTCCGAGCGGACGATGGGAGCAGCTCATTAAAACAAAAAGAACAAGAAGAGTGAGGAATCTCATAGAGAACCTTTCGGAGGAAATGGCTAAAAATAAAATGTCTGGTTCCAGGTGTCTCGTCCTCCAAGACATGTTTTTGAGGACTTACCCTACCGCAGGAATTCGAGCGTCGCCCTAACCACGGCCTTTGCTCCTGCCGATCCGAGAATGACATCCATGTGCCCCGTGTCCGGTAAAATCACATGCTCCACGCCACGACGACGCGCCAGGGGGATCTGCTGATCTAAGAGCGCGAGCACGTCTTCATCCGCACTGATCATAAATGTGGGAATTTTTGTTTTGTGGAAACTTGTCCGCGAACGTAGCTGACTGATGGTTTCGTAGTTCACGCCACTTTCTGACTTGTAACCACCCTTGCGCATCTGCGCGATGCTGTCGCTCATCGCACGTGGCACATCGGAGACGCTGTACTCAAGCATCGCCACGTATTCGTCCACTGACATGTTCTGCAGATTCACGAGACCTTGCACCAATGGATTGGCCCGCACGACCCAGTAACCGGTGCGGTGCCGGAGACGATCGAACGGCAGATCGATGTTATCTGAGCGATCGCCGTGGATGCCGATGAGATTCAACCAGTACTCGAAGTAATCCAGGCCCGGGTACTCTTTAAAGTCCAGGGAGTTCGGTGCGGAGATGGGGATGTACGCGGCAACCTTGCGCTCGTAGCTCTTTCCAAGCGCGGTCGACACCACGACGTCTTGCTCTTCGTTGTAGCTCACACCCGCGAAGGCCAGGTTGGCCATCATGCCGCCCATGGAGTGAGATTGGTAAATGACTTTCTGTTTTCCGCTGAGTTCAAAGGCAAAATCAATGACGGTCGGAACGTCGATGGTCGCGAGGTTATGAAAACTGTAGCGCGCATCGTGCGTGTCGAAGCTCTCGTTAAGAACGACGGAGCGATGCTCGCCCTGGCCATGGCCGCGCCAGTTGGCGATGAACACACGCAGGCCCGCCTGGCGATACTGGTCGGCGATGAGGTGCCAGCCGTTCCAGTTATTGGTGTAGCCATGCATGAGCACGATCGGGCGCGCGGATTTCATGGCGCGAGCGCCGGGGCCCAGAAGCTCGAGCACCTTGAGACCCACGTTGTCGCTGGTCTTCACGGTATGGATGCGATGGTTCTTAAAGAGGATCTGGGGCGCGGCAAAACTCAACGCGCTCGCAAGCATAAAAATAAATATCGGCATGACAACTCTCCTCCCCTTATTCTCTCTAACGTATCTAATTCGCGGGGACGAGTCGAGAGCGGAGATTTAAGTATTTGCCAGAGGCAAAGCCGTTAAAGAGACGACCTGGTTGCGGCCCCCTTTTTTGGCCTGGTACAGCGCTTGGTCGGCCAGACTTACGAGGGCTTCCGTGTTGACAATGGCGGTGTCCATGGTGCTCACGCCGATGCTGATGGTGACAGGAACCCGCGTGTCTGAGTCGTTAGTTACCAGCATGTTCTCCACCACCGCGCGCAATTTTTCTGCGCTGACCATCGCTCCCTCGAGCGGAGTCATGGGAAGTATGACAATAAATTCTTCGCCGCCCCAGCGCCCCACGATGTCGCTCGAGCGCACGTTCTTTTTTAGCTCGGCCGCGAGGGACACCAGCACTTTGTCGCCGATGTTGTGACCGTGGACGTCGTTGACCTTCTTGAAGTGATCCGCGTCGATCAGCAGGATGGAGAAGATGTTCTTATACCGAAAGAACTGATTGAACCCCCGTTCAAGCTCCTGGTTCAGTCCGTGCCGGTTCATCGCGCCGGTCAGGCGGTCGGTCTTGATGAGTTCATCGAGCTGCATCTTTTGCGTCACGATGACGTGGGCGATGAAAAACGAAATGAGCAGCATGGTCGAGAAGACGATCCAGTAGTCGATCAGGATCCGATCCGCGCGCACCGTAGGCCACAGTGGAAAGCTGCTCACGATGGCACTCGTGTCCGCCACGATGAAAAAGGTGTAGATCGCTAAGATGATCAGGTTCCAGACGATGCCCGGCTTGAGTCCGATCAAGTAGTAGACCGCACCGGGAAAGATCAGCGCCACCATGATCGCTGGCGACTGCATGTTCGAAGCATTGGCGGGCAGGTACCACGTGATGGCGAGCACCAGCAGCGCCATGGAAAGATGGGTGGAGACCGTCGGCGTGTCGGAGATCAATTTATCGAGGTGAAAGACGCCGAAGTTCAGGACGGCAAAGACAAAGAGGCCCACGGGACCGACCAAGGTTGCATCGAGGAAAAAATGCATGACGCTAAAGACCAGGAAGGTGAACGTCACGATGTGGTTAAAATAGCGTCGCATGGGAATCAATCCTTCCGAGGTAGGGCCAATACGCTGATGTATCGATATAGAAAATGATAAAGGAATCGAAAGTTAAAACAACAGGCAAGTGAGTCGCGAATGGTTGCATCTCCCTTAGGGAGAAACTCATCGAACCAGAAAAAGATGGTGCCCAGGAAAGGACTTGAACCTTCACGCCTCGCGGCTCACGACCCTGAATCGTGCGTGTCTACCAATTTCACCACCTGGGCACAGACGGGAATGGTCCTGATATTAAGGGAGTGGGCCACTCCATGGCAATGAGACTTTTTGTCAGTTAACTAACAGCGGCCAATTGGCCAAAGTGGTCCTACACACAAAGGACCCAGACATGAAATCCCTCATTGGCGCTCTGCTTCTCACTTCCGCTCTCGTGGGCTGCAACGACAAGTCGAAGTCAGACAACGGTACTCGCAGACAAGACCCCGTGTGCGGCGGGAGCACGAAGTGTCTCCCTCGACTGCACTGGACTCTCCAGACCAATCTTCGTCCGCTGGATTTCAAGGCCGCCGTAAAAATCAACGAACAAGTTATATTGGATGAGTGCAATGGCATTCATTTGGGCAATGTTCATGTCCCTGATCATCGCCGCTCCGTGCTCATAGAGGACTGGATGTACGCCAGTGAAGAAAGTCGCATCCACGTTGAAATCGGAAGCTGGGATGAGTCCTGCACCGTGAGCACCGAATTCTACAACAACATCGACACACCGGTTCAGGTCATCCGCGAGGAAGGTCAAGCAGGCCGAGTGGTCCTCGACCTCGATCGTTAACTATCTCTGAGCGCCGTCCAGTACCCAGGCCCGTAGGAATGCGACGGCTGCTCTATCGCGATTCGTTAGCGGATAGCTCGGCGGCATGGTGCCCTTCTCTACCGACTGCAGTAAGCGACTCTTCTCGGGTGAATTCAAATCTACATACTCCAGGGCGGCCGTGTAGTCATCGAGCTGCGGTTTGTAAGCATCCGGACCAAAGTGGCAGGAAGCGCAGTGGTTCTTGAAGACGTTGTCTTTGACGTTCTTAAAATTTTTCTCCAAGCGTCCAAAGTCCACCGCGCGCACTTGAATCATCTGCTCTTGGATGGGCTGGCAGGAGCGATACTCCAAGCTCTGCGCGGGCTGACGCTCAGAGGTAACGATGGCGTGGGTGCAGGCCGAGAGCAGCGTGACGAGAACGGTTAGTCTTAGCCAAATCATTAGAGGCTCCCTGCGCGAATGCGATAGATGCGGCCGTTATCACTGCTGACATACACCAGACCGTCGGGTCCTTGCTTGACATCACGGATGCGCTCATTCAATCCCAGCAGCAAGCGATCCTCGCAAGCTGTTGCAACGCCGTCGACGGCGACTGCATTCAAGTGCTGCAAGGCCAGAGCACCCGAGACGAATTTATCAGAGAAAATTTTGAGCTTTGGACCGCGATAGACGAGCAGGCTCGATGGCGCGATCGATGGCACGAAATACTTCAGCGGCTGCTCCATGCCAGGACGGGCCGTTTCGCCACGACCGACCTGACCACCGGAGTACTCGCGGCCATAGGTGATCACAGGCCAGCCGTAGTTTTTACCTTTCACCACAAGATTGATTTCATCGCCGCCCTTAGGGCCATGCTCTTGTTCATAGATGTTGCCGGTCTTTTTGTCGTAATGCAGTCCTTGCGGGTTGCGATGACCGTAGGACCAAATCTCCGGAAGCGCACCAGGAGTTGCGACGAAGGGATTGTCCGACGGCACGCGACCATCATCAAACAAACGAATCACCTTACCGTTGTGGGCCGTCAGCTGTTGGGCGAGATCGGCCTGACCACGCTCACCGACTCCGAAATAGATGTAACCCTCTTTATCAAACACGATCCGTGATCCGTAGTGATGAGACGTGGAGAACGCCGGCCGAGCGACGAAGATGTCTTCCCACTTATCAAAGCGGCCCTCAGCGACGTCGAGGCGTGCACGAGCGACGGCGGTGGTCTGTCCATTGGTAACTTTCTTGGCGTAGGTGACATACACCCAAGAGTTTTCTTTAAACTCAGGATGAAGAGCAATGTCGAGCAAACCGCCCTGACCCGCATCGTAGATCTTTGGGAGATTCTGCAACAAACGAGGCACACCCGTTTTCAGATCAAGGGTCTGAATGCGGCCATTTTTTTCGGTGAAGATGAGGAGGTCACTGTTGATGAACTCAACACCC
This sequence comes from Pseudomonadota bacterium, assembly GCA_027486525.1. Classification (GTDB taxonomy): domain Bacteria; phylum Bdellovibrionota; class Bacteriovoracia; order Bacteriovoracales; family Bacteriovoracaceae; genus UBA6144. The sequence goes on along the minus strand of JAIXOY010000330.1, from coordinate 14,358 downwards.
CAGATGGTTCCGTGTCCATCCGTGAGCTTTTCCACGACGTAGCTCTCGCTACCCGCTTTGAACTGCATCACCGGCTGGGCCCAGGCTGAAAACGTAATTAAAGTGAGGCCTAAGAAGATAAGGTTTTTCATGCTATAAGCCTGTCATTTGAGACCACTTTAAGTCTAGTCCTAGGCATAAAACTCCAAAGATTTAGCCATTTAGCTGGTCTGAAAAAAAGAACGTGCCGAGTCATGGCTAAATGTGGTTAGCTGCTTGCGCATGATGAAATTCCAAATGAGAAAAAACCTCGCTCTCGCCATGGTATCGGTCCTTCCGGTGTCGGCTTTGGCCGTGTCCGAGACCCGTAAAATCACCACCCCGAGCCAGCAGGCCGCGCTGCCATCCCTCGAAACCACCACCGTCTCAGCTTTCGAGCACCCGACGGTGACCCATATCCCGGTCGAGGAGATCAGCGCGATTTCCGAAATCATGGACCGGGAAGACCAAGTGGTCACAGAAGAGCTGGATAGCGATTTTCTCACTGCCAGCGACCAATAAGCTTTTGCCTCCCCTCAAAATTAGGCCTACCATTTAGCCATGCTCAGGCTTTTCATTGCCCTTCTCCTTTGTGCCAGTTATCTCGTCAGAGACGGGATGCTCGCCGATTGGTCGTAGGATGAATCGATCCACCACGCTGCGGTTGAACATGAGCACACGGACCATCAACCCCACGAAGACGAGCATCGCAGTGATGACTGCTGCCTGGCCGCTCACAGCTTTATCCCTGCCACGATGACTCGGGATTTTGTCCCTGCCATCACACCGATCATCACGATCCATGCTCCCTACCGGGCCACCTATCTTCCGTGGACCCTCGCTCCCCCTCTGCGCCCTCCGATCGCCTAGCCCTGACATTCTCGCCTCTCGATTAAATTTCATTCAAGGGGGACCCCTTGTTAGATGCAGTGATTAAATTTGCCCTGAAGCAACGCCTCGCGGTTCTCGCGACAGCGGTCTTGCTCATGATCCTGGGCACCCGGGAGGCCATCGATCTTCCCGTGGATGTCTTTCCCGACCTCAACCGCCCGCTCGTCACCGTCATGACGGAATCCGGCGGACTCGCACCGGAAGAAGTCGAAGCGCAGGTCACGCTTCCGGTGGAAACGGCGTTGAATGGATTGCCCGGCCTCTTGCGTTTGCGCTCTTCCAGCGGGCCAGGCCTTTCGATCGTTTACGCGGAATTTGACTGGGGCACCGACCTCTACCAAAACCGCCAGCTGGTTTCGGAGCGCTTGCAACTGGCGCGGGAAAAAATTCCTCGCGGCCTCAACCCTGTCATGGCGCCGAGTTCATCCATCATGGGTGAGATCATGTTCGTGGGATTGAGTAAGGGCACCAGCCAACTCACCCCCATGGAGTTGCGCACGCTGGCCGATTGGACGGTCCGACCGCGCTTGCTCGCCCTTCGCGGCGTGAGCCAGGTGATCACCATCGGTGGAGATCTCAAGCAGTATCAAATTCTCGTCTCGGCAGAAAAAATCCAAGGCAAGAATCTGACGCTCGAAGACTTGAAGCACGCCCTCGCCGAGATTGGCATGAACACCACGGGTGGCTTCATTGACATCGATGATAAGGAATATCTCATCCGAGCCCTCGGGCGTATCGAATCCTTAGAGGACATTCAAGATGCCTTCGTCGGACTGCACCTCGGTCGCCCGGTGCGTGTGAGAGATGTCGGTGAAGTCGTCATCGCGCATCCGCCCAAGCGTGGTAACGGAACGGTGAACGGTGAGCCTGGTGTGGTGATGACCATCCAAAAACAGCCCACCGCTGAAACAGTGGAGCTCACTCGTCGAATTGAAGCCGAGCTTTTGATCCTGAAGAAGAATCTTCCTGAAGGCGTGAAACTCGAAGGTGATTTGTTTAAGCAGTCGCACTTCATTGAGAATGCGCTGGCCAACGTCAAAGAGGCCCTCCTGGATGGCACGTTGATGGTGGCGGTGGTGCTGATGCTCTTCTTGTTTAATTGGCGCACCACCTTTATCACTCTCACCGCGATACCTCTCTCCCTGGTGATCACGGCCTTAGTGTTTAAGTTTTTTGGGATCGGCGTGAACACTATGACCTTGGGTGGTCTCGCCGTGGCGATTGGTGAGCTGGTGGATGATGCCATCGTGGATGTGGAAAACGTCTTCCGGCGCTTAAAAGAAAATCGTCAGCTCAAAGAGCCACGCTCAGTTTTGCGGGTGATTTATGAAGCCTCCAGCGAAGTGCGAAACTCCATCGTGTTTTCGACGATCATTGTCGTCTTGGTGTTCATGCCCTTGTTTGCGTTGGATGGTCTCGAAGGGCGACTGTTCGCGCCCATGGGCTATGCGTACATCATCTCGATCCTCGCATCACTCCTCGTCTCCCTCACAGTGACCCCGGCGCTTTGCTACTTCCTGCTCGGAAAAGAAAGTGCTCGAGAAGAGCGTGACGGCGCCTTCGTGCGTATTCTTAAAAAACTCACGCAGCAGATTCTTGAGCGCACGGTGGAACATCCGAAAATGATTTTAGGGGGCTGTGCGGTCTTGCTGGTCGCAGCGCTGAGCTTAGTGCCTTTCATGGGACAAGACTTTTTGCCGGCCTTCAACGAAGGCAGTGCCACCATTGGACTGGCGGCCACTCCGGGCATCAGTCTCACAGGCTCAGACCAAAAAGAAAAAAAAAAAAAAAAAGCTCTCTTGGAGATTCCGGAAGTCAAAAGCACGGTCAGACGTGTGGGCCGTGCGGAAATGGACGAGCACGCCGAAGGTGTTCACTGGAACGAGATCGACGTCGACTTTAACAAAGACGGTCGCCCCCGCGAAGAGGTCTTACGCCTCGTGCGGGAGAAGATCAAGGCCACCTGGCCTGAGGTCGCGATTAATCTTGGTCAACCCATCTCGCATCGCCTCGATCACATGCTCTCGGGCACGCGGGCGCAGATTGTCCTGAAAATTTTCGGTCATGACATCGCGGAGCTGCGTCGTGTGGGTGGCGAAATTTACCAGAACCTGCAAGACATCCCCGGGCTGGTGGATTTGCAAGTCGAGCCGCTGGTGCAGATCCCGCAGCTTAAAATTTTCATCGATAAAGAAGTTGCCGCCAATGCTCGCTTGAGCGCCGGGACCATCGCGCAGGATCTGCAAGATTTGCTGAACGGAGAGCTCGTGGGCCAGATGCTGGAAGACCAGCGCTTGGTGGGCATTGCTCTGCGGCTGGATGATGAAACACGTGGCGACCCCAAACGCATCGAGGCCCTTCCGATCAAGCAGCTTCCCACCGGGGAGCGCGTCAAGGTCAGTGACGTGGCCAACGTCTATCAGGGACACGGGCCCAACATGATCAACCGCGAGAACCTCCAGCGGCGGCTGTATGTTTCGGCCAACGGGGATGGGGTGGATCTCGGAAAGCTCGTGGGAGAAATTCAAGCACGACTGGCCAAAATTCCACTGGGTGAAGGTTACCACATTGAACTGGCCGGCCAGTTCGAAAGTCAGCAGCGCTCGAGCCAGAAAATGATCTGGCTTGGTCTCATCGCACTCCTGGGAATCTTCCTGGTGCTCTACTTCCACTTCAACTCTGTGCTTTTAAGTACCCAGATCATGCTGAATATTCCGCTGGCGCTGATCGGTAGCGTGGCGGCGATTTGGCTGACCGAGCGGAGTTTCTCGCTGGCCTCCCTCATTGCCTTTGTTACCCTGTGTGGCATCGCCTCACGAAATGGCATCATGATGGTCTCCCACTACTTGCACCTGATGGAGCACGAGGGAGAGAAATTCGGCCGAGCGATGGTGATTCGCGGAACGCTTGAGCGCTTGGTGCCGGTGCTGATGACCGCCCTTACGGCCATCCTAGCACTGATGCCTTTGTTGTTTGCACAAGGTGAACCGGGGAAGGAAATTCTTCACCCGGTCGCCGTGGTGATCACCGGTGGGCTGCTCACATCGACGCTTCTGGATCTGTTTGTGACCCCGGCCGTCTTCCTCGCTTATGGTGAGAAAGCTGCGCTTAACTACTTAAAGAAACAACACCAATCAGGAGAACTCCTATGAAACTTTTCGCGCTTATTTTTTGTCTTGCCTTTAACGCTTTCGCGCATGATGAAGGTCACGGGCCAGCAGTAAAAGATGGTGGTCTTTATGGCGGTATCCTAGCTTCTGTTATGAAAGAAGCTGACCTCAAAGGGAATCACCACGCCAAGGCCACCGTACACTACAAAGCCGAACTGATCCGCGCGCAAGATGGCACTCTGACTCTCTACTTCCTCACTCCGGACATGAAGAAGCATGACCTCGCTGGGTTCGACAACGAGCTGTTGGTCAAAATGGAAGTGAAAAAATCCGGCAAGTATTCGTACGTGGGAGAATTTAAACTTACAAAGAAAGACCATCTCTACAGCGGCAAACTTCCGACTGTGCGCACACGTCCCTTCAATTTAGACATGTTTCCGGTCGTCAACAAAGAGAAGCTCTTCATCGGCTTCTCGAACTTGGACTAGAATATGTGGATACTATTTTTCATCGGATCACTCCAGGCGGCCCCGCTGCCCTACCAGCAGCTCCCGGATCTGCTCACGACCAACGGTGAGTGGCGTAAGAGTCAGTCGCTCATAGAGGCGGCGGATGCCCGTCGTGGAGTTTTGAAGCGCTCGTTTCTTCCGACGGTGATGGCGCGCGCTGGCCGCGAGAGCTTTACTCTCGGGCCTGGCAATGCTCGCACACAGAACTACGCCACTCTGGAAGCCTCGATCAATGTCTACAACGGTGGCCGGGACAAGTTTCTCGATAAGGCCCGCGAAGCCAGTTACGCTGCTGGTATGGCAGACAGTGACGATGTTCGCCGCCACGTTCTCTCCCGTACTCGTGATCTCTGGAACGCTTGGCGCCATCACCACGAAGCCGTCAAGATCCTTACTGAAACGTTGAAGCAAAACGAAGTCCATTTAAAAGCCGCGGAGAAGCGTGTTCGTGCGGGACTCACCACCGAAGCTGATACCTTAGATTTTCGTCAGTATGCACTAGAGCTCGAGCAAGAGCTTGCCCGCGAAGAGGAAGAAGTCGATGACCATGGAAAACTGCTCGCTGCGGTGCTGGGTCTTGCAGAACTCCCCTCGCTTCCGGTGAGTCCTAACCATGCTCATGACGACACTCTTTTAAGCGAACCGTTCTCCGCGGATGCGCATCCCAAGACTCGTGCGGTCTTGGCCGATGCAGAAACTTTGAAGGCGAACTCGACGCGCTCGAATCGCTGGTGGACTCCGAGGGTTGATGTCTACGGCGCGCTCACCCACTACTCGGATCGACAGCAGTTTTTTGACACCAACAGCCAGCGAGAAGACATGGCAGTAGGTGCGATGGTCACTGTTCCGTTGTTTGATGGAGGTGAAGCCCGTCGTGAAACACGTGCGCTCGAACACACCCGCCGCGGTGAAGAGCTTTATGCCGTTCAGTTGAAGCGTGAACTTGCGGCCGAGCATGAAAAAGCCATTGTGCATGTGAAGCTCACGCACAATCTGTTGCACAAAGCAGCCGAGAGCAAAAAGCTCGCGGAGAGGTATATGACGGTGACACTTTCAGAATACCAGCGTGGCGTGAAGACCTCGCCGGACGTGCGTGAGGCCAATGAACGTTTGGCCAATACTCGCCTGGGTGAGGCACAGACACAGTGGGATCATGAGACGGCACGGGCCAACTTAATGGGGTTATTAGGAAAATGAATTTCTGGATAAAGACACTGATCACAGCAGGAATTATCGCAGGGGCCAATGGGCTCATGCGATGGTCGCCTAAGGCCTCAGCAGCGTTGGTGGCATTGCCCTTGAGCTCTCTCATCTACTTGACGTGGCTGTGGCTTGAGACAAAAAATACTGGTGTTGTGGCCACCGCGTCGATGGACATTCTTCGCATCGTCGTCCCCTCGCTGCTTTTCTTCCCGTTGCTCTCGCTGGCTTTGACTAAGTTCGCTTGGTCTTTCCCCCTGGCGATGATCATCGCAAGCTTAGGAGCGATGGGTGCCTATGTGATCCAAAGAAGTTTGGGCTGGGGATAGTTAGAAGTAGTATTGCAAAGACAGTCCGCTCTCCAGGGGGCGGACTTGTTTTTCTAAGAGCTGCCGAATGGTAAAAATTCTCAAAGCCCAATCCGAGTTCACACTCCAGGAGGCCCCCAGCTCTGCCTGCCATGGGAAGTCACCTTCGCTGATTCCCCATAAGCGTTCTACTGTAGTGAGGATTTTCCAGCGCTCGCCAGCGACTCCAACGAGGCCTCGCACACCAGCAGCAGAAGTGAGCTGGTATCCGTAGGCTGCTGAGGCGGCAAAGAAGCCTAAAACAATCCGCTCATCTTGGAAGCGCCAGGAAGTTCCGAGGCCTCCGTGAAAAGCGGCCGTGGTGCATTTCTCGCACAAAAACTCTCGGGGAGTTTCCGCCCCGAACTTTAGAAACCAACTGGGTCGCCAGCCCAGCTTGTCCCAGGGATGCAAAGAGACCACATCCGCCAGGGTCACTTCGCGCAAGAAGACTCTTCCTTCAATCTCATCAGCACTCAGTCGTAAAACGTCCAGCTGACTCCAGCGCTCATGGCCCGCGTCTTCGTCAAGCAAGTCGTGCTGGGCTAAACGAAGTTCTGCTCTTCGAAAACCATCACCCACCACGAGTCCCATTCGACGTAGACCATGTCCTTGATCTGGCCGATTGGTAGCAGGAGCGACCAGCACGGGCGTTGGTGGCGTAGGGTCTTTCGCTCTGAGAGTCAGGAGCTGGTGATAGGACTCTTTCTCTTCATCGCTCAGGCCATCGAGGCGATCGTTCAACCGAAAACGCTGAAGCTCACCATCCATTTTTTCAGTTTTGTCGAGCGGCTTCCCTCGCGCCAGCCAGCTTCTTCGCAGCGATGGCCGGAACACTGGAACACCCAACTTGCCCGTTTTCTGCAACACCTTCACCGTGTCACCGGGGATGACATAAAACGGCGTGCGCTCCGAGAGTTTCCAAGTTGGATCAGCGGCTTCGAGCAGGCGCAGAATCTGCCAGGAGCAGTTTTCATCAAAAAAATAATAATCAAAATGCGTGCTGGCCTCGAGCTCCCAAAGATGCGCGAGCAGCATGTCGACGCCGGCCGGTGAGAGCGACACGGGATACTCCCACAGGTCCCGGGCCTCGCCGTGGTTGTACTCATTCACTTTGATGAAATAGGGCGCCAGCGAGTAGTGACCTTCATAGCCACCGAAGACACCGAACAGCGCAAACTCCACACCGCCGGCCTCACCTGTGGTGGCGGCGAAGTTCACCACGTAATCTAAGAGATCTTTACCTTCCCCCGGGCCGTTCAGTCTTAGGAAGGTATGGCCAAACATCGAGGCCGGGTTGTTGGGATAGGCGGTGGCGAACACCAGCGAGATTTTTGTGACGGGCAACCCCTGCCGCCAGGCCTCGAAGTCGGGACAAGCGACCGACGGAAACACATGGCCCTGTTGTTCGAGGTATTTCTTACGCGCGGGAAAAACGCAGGCGGCCGGGGCCTTGATGCGTCCGTAGGTTTTGCTGGTCTCTTGCAAGGCCTTGATAGTGGCCTTCAGCTCTGCCTGCGGATTCGTGCGCCCATCGCTGGCTAAAAAAAATCCCGCCCCATCGGCTTCGCTTTTATACCCAGTGAGCGTTTTTTGATAGTGAACGAGATTGAGCCAGGCGGGAGTGAGAGATGAGGCCCGGGCGGATTGCATCCACCCGGACAAGAGAAGGAAGAGAAGCAAACTAGATCATGGCGAGGTTGTCGCAAGAAGCCGCCAAAGCAGTTCCTTTGAACTCACGGCCTAGGCCTTTCAGCATTTCTGCTGGCGTGGTTTTTGCTGTCGCAAACATTCCACCGTAAGACTGCTGGGCCCACTGCATGAACTGAACTTGGGCCTCTGGTGAGCAACCCAAGACTTGCGCAAAGGTCGCAAGGTATTCCCCTTGGCCCGTCGCCATTTCATGGCGAAGCTCCGGAAGATTCGCTTCCGCGTAGTACACCGGGAACATGTCGCGCTTCACGATGCTGTGCTTCGAGCAACCCGAGGTCCCCGTGGTGATGCCGAAGAGTTGTGAGGAAAATGAGTGGTTGGTGGTGGCACGGAACAGGGCCGACACGATGGAGGTTTCCTTCCAGATCATCGAACCCAAACCGCAACCTGTGCTTGAGTCAGCGCGGGCAATGGCGATGGAAGAAAGTAATAGGGCGATGATGATGAGAAAGCGCATGTCCACTCCTTGGATACGTTTTCATCTATTATCAACGACCATGGCCAAAATGCAATAACCCGAGCTTTTCGCTTTGTGCTCGTTTTTTATTCCAGACTCTTTGATAATGTTTTCTCACCAAAGGAAAATCTATGTTACGCCTCGTTCTTCTTGCCTTGCTTGCTGTCGCCTGTGCTCACCCACCGATTCCCTACAAGCCCGGTGGCGCCATGGATGCGCAGATGACGGGGTTCAAGTACCCGCAGACGGTGAAGTACTTCAAAGTGAAGTCGCAGAAGCATGAGCTGAAGATGGCGTACATGTTTGTTCGTCCGGCGAAAACCAACGGCCAGACGGTGCTGCTGATGCACGGAAAGAATTTTTCGGGCTACTACTGGGACACGACCATGAAGAAGCTCTTGAGCGAAGGCTACCAAGTCCTCGTTCCTGACCAAGTGGGCTTCGGTAAATCATCGAAACCGACGCGCTACCAGTACAGCTTCCAAACTCTCGCCCTCAACACGAAGAAGCTCGTGGATCGCCTCAAACTCAAAAGCGTGACGGTCGTGGGCCACTCCATGGGTGGCATGCTGGCGACACGCTTTGCTTTGATGTACCCAGAGACGGTGAGTCGCCTTGTGCTCGTGAACCCGATTGGACTGGAAGATTGGAAACTTAAGGTTCCCTACTTGGGCGTTGACGCCGCCTACGCCACGGAGCTCAAGCAAACTCCTGACTCTATCCGCGGCTACCAGAAAGAAGCTTACTACGATGGCCAGTGGAAACCGGAGTACGACAAGCTCATCGAACCGGCCATCGCGCAGACCAAAGATCGCCATAACTTCGTGAAGCTGGCCTGGAGTGCAGCGCTGACCTACGACATGATCATCACGCAGCCGGTGCTCTACGAATTCAAGAAACTCAATGTGCCTACGCTTCTTATCATCGGTACCCGTGACCGCACGGCCCCTGGCAAGCAACTGGTGGCAGAAGATGTCCGCAAGACGATGGGCCAGTATGAAGCGCTAGGAAAGAAGACGCAGAAGGCGATCAAGGGATCGAAGCTGGTTGAGCTGCCAGGCGTAGGTCACATGCCGCAGGTCGAGGCGTTCGAAGCCTACATCACGGCGCTGGTGGATTTTTTACCACGAGGGTAACTTCCAGCATCTCGCGATGGAGCTTACTCGGGGCCGCCTCGTAGAAGAAGCTCGGGTAGCTATCTTTGATGAAGTACTTCAGCGGCTTCCCGGCTTCATCGTAGCTCGCTCCGTAGATCATGACTGAATGTCCGTTGCCACCATAGGTCACCGGACGATTGTCACGAAGGGCCTCACGAATGAGGTGGGTGATTTTTTCTAGCGGCATCTCATAGGCGCGTGTTTCGGGACGAGCATCCGTGTCGGGATGATCACCCCAACCTTCGTTGCGGCCTGGAGCGAAGGCCACCCACGTCTGATCTTTCAGGAGTTCATCGGCCAAGATGAGCGGCGGGACCGATCGGCCAGCGAAACGTGTGAGCTCAGGCCAGGGTGCAAAGACCCTATCCAGCGCTTCTTGCAGGGATGTGGTTTCGGCCACCCGGAACACGCTGCCGTAACGGCCATCGGTCCCGAGAACGATGTCTGAGTAGTCATCCCAAGCAACCAGACCAAACCTCAAAGCCAAGGCCAAGGCATCCATCGGCGTGCCCCGTTCCGACATAAAATTATCCGTCCCATCGAGACGTCGTTGTAAACGGTCCTCCATGGTCCGGCGTTGAAAAGCGGCCCGTGAAAGCTCTAACTTCCGATTGGGGTTCTTGATGAGTTCCATGGTTTCGATGGCGTTAAAGAAGGAGTGGGTCCAGCACATCTGCGAATCTTTCTGATCAAAACCCCGAGAGACCGGAAGCTTGATGACTTCCACTTCCCGGCGCTCTTGCGCCATGTTCTGAAACGGCGACGCCTCGATGCTCTGACGTAGACGGAGCGCGTTCTCCCGCGGGCCGGCCCACGCAAAACTCAGACTCAAGACAAGGAGACCCAGGCACTTTAAAATCATGTCGCTATTATGCCTGGGCCATATAAAAACAAAGGCCGACTCTATAAACTCTTCATGCTAGCGGGTCAGCACACAGGTTTCCGTCGCACCGAGCTCGCGGTGCCGGTAGATCAGGCGACCTTCCCGCGCCTCCAGGGATTGCTCTGCGCGGAACTTCTGGCTGCCGTCGGCGCCCACGTTGAGCTGCGTGTTCTTGAGGAAGCTCACTCCCTGTTCTACCTTGGTGACGTAGGCCATGATCGCGCTGCGCAGGGGGAAGTTCGAGTTGATCACGCGGGAACCGACGTAGTCGAGGCTCACAGTCTGCGATTCGCTTCCGTAGAAATTCACCTCCAGCGATTCGCGGCCACTGCGGTCCCGCTCGAGTGTCACGTAGGCGCGCTCGAGGTCTTGCGCCTGATAGATGTCGCAGTTTTGCGGGTCGATCAGGTAGCGGCCAACGACTTTCTTGGCATCCATCGAGTGGGCCGTGATCGTCGTAGAACAGAGGAGCAGTGCACTGACTAATTTTTTCATACCTTCACCTTTGGTTGGAGATTTCGGACACCGCTACCTCTACCGCTCTCTCAAATTTGCCTGAAGGGCACCGTGAAATTCCTCGGTATTGTTCTGAAACGATTCCTCAACTTATTTCTCCCTATAAACTCTTCACGCCCCAAGGCCAGAGTGTGTTCGACCATGACATGACACACGCCACACCCCCATCAGGAGACTTGCGTATGTTGCTTTCTCTACTTTTCTCGTTGGTACTAAGTAACGCCGAGGCCAAGGGCCCCGCGAAAGCAATCAAGGTCGCCGACGGCACCCAGGCACTGTGCCAGAACGCCACGGACGCCTTCACCCATCGGCGGGGGGCGCACACCATGCAAGTTGAGGCACCTGTGATTAAGGGTGACTGGATCTTCTTTCAGGTGAACGTCGAATTTTTGGCGTGCAAGGAGCAGCAAGACTCTTGGAACTTTGTGAAGGTCGCCCCGTACGCGTCTCTGGGCCTGCAGATCGCGAACGATGAAATCACCATCAATACGCGCAACATTTTTATCACGCTTTCGACGAAGGGCGAGCGCATCACAAGCGCTCTTCTCACCGCTGAATCGCAGACCATCGCCGTGGGCTTGAGTGACGTCCTTTCTCTTCAGGAGATGGAGTCACTGAACAAGGGCGAGAGCGTCGGCGCCGAGATCCAGCTTCACCTCGAAAAAGACCTGCAGTACGCCAGCAAGAGTGGTTTGAACTCGGAAGAGCGCGCGACCTACGGAGCTTTTGGCCGTCAGTTTATGCTCAAGCGGTAGAGCTGAAACGTCCGACCACTTTCGCCCTTAAGCTTGAAGGGGATCTTCTCGAGCTGGTTTTCCCACGTGTGCCAGAAGCTCGGTGAGATTTCGTGGCGCAGGCTTTCTTCGAAGACGACTTGCCCGGCTTCGGCTTCACTTTGAAACTTCGCGCAGATGTTCACCGTGTCGCCGAAGAAGTCCTGGCCATCTTTTGTGCCCACGGAAAGACAGGGCCCATAGTGCAGACTGGCCCGCAGTTTCATCTCCCGATCTTTGTTGGCCTGCTGGATTTCAATCGCCGCTCTGAGGGCCGCTTCACCGGAACTGAAGGCAAACATGGTGGCATCACCGATGGTTTTCACCAACACACCCTCGTGGCGCTTGGTCACTTCTCCGATCAAAAGAAAACTTTCGCGGACTCTTTGAAAGGCCTCGGTGTCCCCCACTTTAAAGTACAACTCCGTGCTCCCTACCACATCGGTAAACAGCAAGGCCCGGCGACCCATTTCCATGGGAAAGTCCGTCGCCAGCGATTCCGGTGGAATGAGCTTTTCAAACTCCGGATGGAGGATCACCTCCGCGGCAATCAGCGACCCTCTGAAACGATCGAGCTGTTCGAGCATGACGAGGTCACCGGACTTCATGTGGTGCGAGCGGATGCCCACCTCGGGATGTAAGCGCAGCGGTGCGAAGCTCGGATCTTTCCAGAGCTCATCCACATCCAGTAAACGCCGGTCGGCCGTATCATCCACCATCAAGGTGACCGCCCGGGCTTCGCCTTTTCTTTTTATGGCATAGATCCCCGGATCCAACGTCAAACTATCGATCCACACACCACCCTGGCGCTGGTAGACGATGGTCGGCTTGTGGGTGACATCCGCGCTGCAAAAATCCACTCCTGCTTGTTCTGGAGAAAGCGTGTTGTCGCGCAAGGAGACTTCGATGCTCTCCTGAGTTCCCACCACGAAATCGATCTCGCAGCTCTCGCAGGCCATGCGTTCCGGTAGGTCCGTGAGGCGGGGAACACTCTTTTTAGCCCCTCGGCAGTGCGGGCAAACAGCATCGAAGCGGAGCGACAAGCGGCCATGCATCGCCGGTGAAAGCGCCTCACGTAAAATATCTTGCCAGCTCGATCTGGTGGCCCGGGCCGTCAGTTTCGGAGCAATGCGGGCGCGCTCGATGAGTTGAGCTTGGCCCAGCCACGCAAGAAAGCTCATCGGCGCCGGCGAATAGTAAGTCTCCGGATAAGCCTCCGCTCCCTTCTCTACTTCATCGAGTAATTTTTTGATGACCCCCAGAGTCGCTTTGTTCAGGAGGCCCGCTAAGAAATTGTATCTGTGATGCACGGTGAACTGGACCATCACTTGGGTCTGCGTTTCCGACAGCGGCTTCACTGCAAAATAGCCTTCGATCTTGTGGAAAAAACCGCTTGAATAAACGCGGGCGTTCTTGAGCCAACTCTCGTGCTTCCATTCCCAGGGCGCTTCCGTCCAACGAATCGTCAGGCCGAGCATCTTCTGCCGGCCGTGACGGACGCCATCGACCGTGGTGAAGCTCATGGGTGCGAGCCCCATCTTCCGATTGACCGCAGCGGTGTCCGACAGCACTGGCCAGATGCGGTTGGCGGGGTAGTTCATGACTCTGACTTCAGATAAATTAATCATAGAGAAATTATCACTCAAAACCGCTTCCGTTGCATCTCCCCATACCCGACTGAGCCAGTTCATTTCTGTGTGGCGTTTTCACCACAAACTCTGCACCCCTCAGCAAAGAAGATTTTTTGGTGCCTCCGTAAAAGGGATACATCAGGAGGCCCTTTTGAAAGTGAACAAAACCTATCTCTCTCAGCTACAGACCCACACCGGAAATGGTCAGAACATGAGCCAGGGGCAAATTAAAGCTCAAAGCCCTCGCCCCAACGGTGATCAGAAAGTGTTCAAAGAGATTTTGCGAGATTGCCTGACTAAATAGCTAGCCCGGTCCCGAGTAAGTTTTTCACGCTTCTGCGACTCCTATTTTCTTCCTCTCTCCAGAGGCCTACTACACGGCCATCAATCTACTGGAGGACCCCCATGAAACTTAAACTGTTAGTCTTGGCCACTCTGCTCACTGCCGGCGCGCACGCGGCGGAAGTTCGTTCCGCGAACCTCGATGCTGCTGGCAAAAATATCTTAGTTGATGTGAGCTACGGCGGCGGTTGCAAAGAGCATACTTTCAAGCTGAAATTGGCGGGCTGCTTAGAATCGTTCCCGGTCCAATGTTCAGCGCAATTGGTTGAGACGGTCGTTGGCGGTCCGGATTTTTGCGAAGCCATCATTAGCAAAACCGTGAAATTTAGCTTGAAGAAGTATCGCCTGACTGACGGTTACTACAAGGGCGGCTCCCTGACGATCCTTGGTGACAAGAACTTCCGCGGAGAAGATTCTTCGGCCACGGTCATCCTTCCCTAGAGACCTTCACTGCGGCAGCGGTTTTCCCATTCGTCTGTGCGAGATTTCCACTGCCCTTCAAAACAAATTGAGACCGTCCCTCCCTGACAATGGCCATACCACTGGCCATTGTATTCACTCATACATGACTTTGTGTCCGGTGTGGGTTCTGACCGCGCACAGGTCGGACAATCACCCGTTAAGCTTGCAATCAACTCTCCCATCACATCTACGGGAGCGCGCTCAATCTGAACCGCTGTGATCAATGTTCCGGTCTCTTGCAAACGCTGAGACTGCGCTACGGTACTTGCAGGCACTATTTTTTTTAATGATAACGCGACCACCTAGATCTACACGGGAACGGCTTCAGCGTTGAAAGGTTTCACATCGT
>JAIXOY010000014.1 GCA_027486525.1 Pseudomonadota bacterium | reverse complement strand
ATCAAACCTCCGGGCCCAAGCCCCTGACACGGTCGACTCGTCAGCGTAAGTTCGTGGGGAAGCTACCGTCGTTTGAGCGCAGCTTAACGGACGATGGCGTGCAACTCGCGCGCCACGCGTATCGTCACTCACAAGAATTCAAGTTCATTCACCACTACATCACCAGCGAGAACGAAACAGGGAATAAAGAATTCCTCAATCAGATCCAAACCAACACCGGTTGGTTTGATTACGTGGACGCCATTCGCACGCAGGAATACTTGTTGGGTGCCAATACGACCCGTACAATTGTTCCGCCCTCGAACACCCTGGAGTTGCAGTGGAACAACGTGCTCATTCGCAAATCGCCTCGCCTCACGGACTGGCGCACCGACCAGCGCTACCTGCGCGATAATTTTAGCTACAGTAAGATGGGCTACTTCAACGTCTCACAAGGCTACTTGTTCGACAGCGAGTTAGAGGAGTTCCGCGACAGACTCACACGTCTGGCCGTCCAGTCAGGCTACCAGGCCCGGCGCTGGGGGATTTCCATGTCGGAGTACTTCTTCCACCAGAACAGCCAGCATATTTTTCAAGTGGCCTGGCAGCGCGAGTTTGATTTCTTCAATTTTGTAACGGCCTACAACTACAACTCCTTTAACCAGTCGAAGTTGAACTCATTGTCGGCCGGCGTGCAGGTGCGACCGACGGATGCCTTAGGGGTTTCGTACGCTCGCCAAATCGACTTGGAAGAGAACGAAGACATCAAAACCATTTACGGCATCGACATCATGCCGAACAACAACTGCTGGATCTTAAGTCTCAGTCGTGAGCAGGCCCTCGGGGTCACACGTCACGCCTTCAACGTCCTCTTCAATTTTGGTGATGAACGGTTTGCCACCTACCGCCGCGATTGGTTTCGCGTGAAGCGATTCTAAGATGGGACAGGTGTGGCTGGTAGATTTCGACGATAGCTTTACTCACAACATCGCTGCGGAATTTTTACGCCATGGCCTCGAATGCAAAGTCATTCCTTGGCGGGAGTGGGCTCTGCCCTCAACTCGTTTTCCGCGTTTGTTGGTTTTGGGCCCGGGGCCGGGCCATCCGGATGAGTACCAGATTGAAGACCGTCTCATGGCGTGGTGGAAGACCTCTGTGCCGATCGCGGGGATTTGTCTCGGCCACCAGTTCATGGCGCGCTTCCTGGGACTTCCTGTCACTCGCTCAAAGCATCCCGCGCATGGTGAGGCGTTCATCTGGCCCGTGCCGCTGCCCTGGCAACGCAAGTTCAAACTCCCGCAGCAAGTAGAAGTGCAACGGTACAACTCACTCGGTGTTCCGGCGCGCACCCTTCCGCGCGGATGGACGGGCTGGGAAGAAGGCGGTGAGTGGATGGCCCTCTCCCATGAGCGCGCGTTGTCTTATCAATTTCATCCAGAATCAGTGGGCACATCTTGCCCGGACGCCTTCTTCCTGCCCCTATGTCGCCTTGCCTTATAATAGGAAGGCGAGGTTCTCATGTCCCATATTCTTATTTCTAACGACGATGGCGTCTTCGCCCCAGGTATCAAATCCCTGCGTGCGCGTTTGCAAAAAGATCATCGGGTCACGGTGGTCGCACCTACTGAAGAGCGTTCCACCACTGGTCACAGTCTCACACTCGATAAACCACTGCGCTTAGAAGAATTCGAAAAGGGCGTCTGGGGCTGCACTGGGTTTCCTGCTGACTGCTCTCTTATTGGTCTTGGGCATGTCTGTAAGAACGATCGACCCGACATGGTGGTCACAGGCATTAATCGCGGGGCCAATCTCGGACAAGATCTCTATTACTCCGGCACCATCGGCGCTGCTCGTGAAGCCGCTTTTCATCGTGTCCCTGCTCTGGCCACAAGTCTGGTCTTTCAAAAAGTCGTCACACCCGAGCCGCACTATGATTCTGCCGCCGAGATTGCGGCCTGGATTATAGAGGCGGGTATCTTGCAATTGCTTCCCGAATTCTCTCTTCTAAATTTGAATGTGCCAGATCTACCGCTCTCAAAGATAAAGGGGATTCGGTATACCCAAATTGGTTTTCGCCATTACTCCGAAGAAATTCATGAACGCGTCGATGCCCGTGGTCGTCCGTACTATTGGATCGCCGGTCACTACGAAGGACCAGCAGCGGTGGCGAACACTGACTGCGCGGCGCTGGATGAAGGTTATGCGTCTATCACTCCACACGGACTCGTCGAACTAGCACACTATGATTTTAGTAAGATCAAACTAGCAGTGGAGGCGTTGCATGCGCGTCGCTTTAGCTAGCCTCTTCGCTTTGTTGCTGACTTCATGCGCTCACATGAAAAGTGGCCAGCACGTCTTTTGGCGTCCGGGTGTGCCGCTGGAAAAAATTGCCAAAGAGAATGGCACAACGGCAAAAGAGATTCGTGATCTCAATCCGCAGATCGCCCAGGGCCGCTGGATTTTTGTCCCCAATAAAGTGGGCTTCTTGCCGTTCTTGCAGGGCACTTCAGTCATCGATGATTACTCGTCCTTGGGTAAAGGCGAATACGCTTGGCCAGTTCCGAAGGTGCGTAAGATTTCTTCGGGCTTCGGCAATCGCTGGGGCAAGAAGCATGAAGGCATCGATGTGCCTGCGCCGGTGGGAACACCTGTGGTGGCAGTCAAAGACGGGGTGGTTCAATACAGCGACGATAAAATTAGTGGCTACGGCAATATGATCGTCATCGAGCATCCGGGGAAAGTCTTTTCCGTCTATGCTCACCTTGATGAGTTGGATGTGGATAAGGGCGATCACGTGAAGCGTGGTCAAGTGATTGCCAAGTCGGGAAACACCGGGCGATCAACGGGGCCGCACCTCCACTTTGAGATTCGCGTGAAAGACAAAGCGCGGGATCCCGCGCGCTACCTAGGTCTTGCTCAGTAGTTTAATCTTCTCAATGATCTTGAAGTACATGATCGCCGTGTTGCGCGCATCTTCCAAGGCAGTATGAGCGACATTTCCCAGACCCAGATGGCGCATGAGTCCTGATCCTGATTCCATTCCTGGCGGCAATAAACCCAGATCCATCAATCCGTAGGCAAGACCCGAGAGGTCCAGCTGTCGGTGTTGGAAATACTTGCGCATGAATTCCCAACCCAAGTCGCGGTTTAGGAACGGTAGATCAATGGCCGACATGGATTTGCCGAACAAAGTGATCTTTTGATTGTTGAAGTACGACTTCACTTCTTTGCTCTCAAGATAGTCCTGCAGCATCATCTTAAAATCTGCCATGGGCATGCCTTCAGCATGGGCCTTGCGAATGAGTGTTTCGTTATGCTCCACGACCCACGGATCGAGGGTTGGTTTGAGGTCTTCAAAGCTCGGGCATTGAATGAAAACAGAGCGAGAGAGTGATTCTTCAAATGTTCCGCTCGCGGCATCGAAAGGAATCATGGCGAACTCGATCATGAGACAGTTTTCTGCGAGTCCGGTGGCTTCGATATCAATACTTAGGTAGCGCATAGAACCCCAAAATTAAAAGAGGCCCTCGTGGGGCCTCTTTTATTGTGACATAAGTTAGGACTAGCGCGCCATGGCCGTTTGCGGGCAATGATCTGAAACACCTTCGTAGCTCACGCCAAGGGCAGAAGGAGAGGCAGAGCGGCAAGAGAGCTGCTTACAGTGACCGTGAGTTTGGGTCTTGGCCTGTTTGTTTTTCAAGAAGTCATTGGTGACCAAGATGTGATCAAGGATAGAAGGATCTTCGATCTGATCGTCCGTGCCGCCCCACCAGTAAGCGGTGCAACCGACATTCGCTGATAGATCGATCAAGCCAGCATTCCTCACCATCGCCGTGAACTTGGTGTAGTCGCTGTCGCGCAAGCTGTAGCCTGTCGTATTGAAGTCACCAGTCACCATGATCTGCTTGTGGCCTTTAGAAACGAGATCTTTCACGAATTTTTCGAGGATCGTGTACTGCTGAAAGCGCTTGTTCATATCAGCCGCGTTACCGCCGGCCTTCAAGTGAGCTTGGATAGCGTAGAACTTTTCGCCCGAAGCAAGTTCTTCGAAGTAGGCCACGGCAAGTGGACGAGTGCCGGTGTTACAGCTGCCCTGAGTGCCCGGCTTCGTAATGGTGAGGTCTT
>JAIXOY010000176.1 GCA_027486525.1 Pseudomonadota bacterium | reverse complement strand
GGTCTGCTTGGCGAGTTCCTTAACTTCATTGGCCACCACCGCGAAGCCCTTGCCCGCATCACCGGCACGGGCCGCCTCGATGGTCGCGTTCAAGGCGAGGAGGTTGGTCTGCTGGGCGATGGAACTGATGACCTTGATCACGTTCCCGATTTCCTGCGAGCTCGCGCCGAGCTGCTGGATGGTTTTGTTGGTGTCCTGCGCGCTCGCGAGCATGGTGCGCGACATATCCGCCGACTCGTTCGACGAGCGCGAGATCTCCCGGATCGACGCGACCATCTCCTCTGTCGACGCGGCCACGGTCTGTACGCCGGAAGACACCTGCTCCGACGAACTGGCCGCGACGGCCGAGCTCACCGAGGTGCGTTTCGCGTTGTCGTTCATGCTCACGGCCGTTTCCTTGAGGTCGGCGGCGTTCTTGGCGAGTTCCAGCGCCGTCTCGCCGAGCGCATCGATCATCATGCGCAACGGCGTGATGTCGGAAGCGAACTTCACCACTTTGTAGGGTTTGCCGTTGAGATCGAGGATCGGATTGTAGGAGGCGTTGATCCAGACGGTCTTGCCCCCTCTTCCGATGCGCTTGTACTCGCCGGCGTCGTACTGGCCGCGGCGAAGTTTTTCCCAGAACGCCTGGTAGTCCGCGGATGCCGTGTACTGTTCTTCGCAGAACACGCGGTGATGGCGCCCTTTGATTTCATCGAGCGAGTAGCCGAGCGTCTTCAGGAAGTTATCGTTGGCGGTGCGCACGCTGCCGTCCATGTTAAATTCGATGACCGCCTGGGCCTTCGAGACCGCCTCGAGGGTCGACTCGAACTCGAGGTTCTTGAGCTTCGCCGCCGTCACGTCGGTGGCGTACTTCACCACCTTGGTCACTTTTCCGGACATGTCGTGGATCGGGTTGTAGGACGCGTTGATCCACACTTCCTTCCCGCCCTTGCCAATGCGCTTGTACTCCCCGGCGTCGAACTCGCCGCGGTTGAGCTTGTCCCAGAACTCGCGGTACTGGTAGGAGTTCGCGTACTCCGGCTCGCAGAACATGCGATGGTGCTTCCCCTTGATCTCGTCGATGGTGTAGCCCAGGGTCTTCAGGAAGTTTTCGTTGGCGTCGACGATGATCCCGTCGAGGCCAAACTCGATCATGGCCTGGGTCTTCGAGACGGCGTTGAGCTTGCTTTCGAACTCGGCGTTCTTGAGTTTCTGGCCGGTGATGTCCGTGGCGAACTTCACCACTTTATACGGACGGCCGTTTTCATCGAGCACCGGTGTGTAGGACGCCTGAACCCAGACTTCCTTGCCCTCTTTGTTGAAGCGCTTGTACTCACCGTGGTCGGACTCGCCACGATTGAGCTTCTCCCAAAGACGGGCGTACTCGAGGGAGTTGACCACCGCCGGATCACAGAAGATGCGGTGATGCTTTCCTTTGATGTCTTCCGCGGTGTATCCCATCTTCTTGAGGAAGTTTTCGTTGGCACTGATGACCGTTCCATCGAGGTTGAACTCGATGACCGCCTGGGCGCGACTGACGGCGGCGGACATCGCCTCGAGGTTCTTGAGGTAGATTTCTTCTTCGGTGAGGTCGAGTTTCTGAGCTGTGTTTGACATGCGGGTACTCCTGTTATCTTTCATTTTTGTAAAACCTTATGCGCAACGCTTATCGAGTTGTTGGAGAATGGTGTCGAGGCTGATGATCGAGAGAATCGCCTGGTCGGTCTTGTAGACCCCCTGCATGAACTCTTTGATGTTGCCGGGGATGGTCTGGGGCGACTTTTCAAACTTGCTGTCACTCACCTCCACCACATCACCGATGCTGTCGACCTGCAGCGAGAGCAGCACGTCTTCGACCTTACAAACGACGGTCATCGGGTCTTGGGTGCCATCCACGGGCAACGAGAAAAGCTCTCGCAGCCCAATGGCCGTGGCGATCTGCCCACGCAGGTTGATCAAGCCCTTGATGAAGGGTGGGGCCGTTCGCATGAGCGTGATCTGCATGGGCTTCGTCACTTCCTGCACGCACATCACGTCGATGCCGTACCAACGGCCCGCGACCATGAACGTGGCAAACTGCTTCATGCTCCCGTGGCTCTCTGACTCGCCGGCGATGAAAAACTGACTCATGCTGTCTTCCTCTGGTTTTTATTCAGGCACTCGCTCACAAGGACTCCTAGGAGCTTGCCCTTGCTTTTCTCCAGCAAGGTCGTGAAGCCCGCATCGCGCGCTTCCTTGAAATCCGCGGGTGTGTTTTTCGTCGTGAAGGCGATCAGCGGGACCGATTTGAGCGTCGAGATACTCCGGATCTTGCGCGCGAGTTCGAAGCCATTCATGCGCGGCATTTCGATGTCGGAGATGATGAGGTCATAGTTGGCTCGCGCATTGGCAATCCTGCGGAGGCCATCGATGCCGTCCACCGCCGTCTCTACCTCGTGGCCGCTCTCTTCGAGGTTGCGGACAATGGTTTGACGGATAGACTCGGTGTCCTCCACGACTAAGATGCGCTTGGGTCCGTTCACGGCCTGGGGTAACTGCAGCGTGCGCGGCTGGGCAAGCGCCACTAGTTTCTCCACGTCGATGACGACGATGATCTCGTTTTGCGTGACGAGGTTCCCGGTGATCGCTTCGTGGCTGACGACGGAATCGTCGAAGTGGTCCTGGGTCGAAAGCACGTCGATGATCTGATCGACCTCGAGGCCGTACATCTGCTCGTTCACCCGCGCCACGATCAGCTGCGTGATCTCGCCCTGGACCTCGGCTTTCTCATAGCCGAAGACCTCGTTCAAGTTGAGGATCTTCAGGATGCCACCGCGGTAGCGGACCACGCGCTGGTTTCCGGAGAGTTCGATCGTCGAGGTCTTGATCTCTTCCATGCGACTCACCATGCCCAGCGGAATGGCGTGCTTCGCTTTCGCGGCAAGACTGACGAGGACGTACTCGCGGCTTTCGCTCTGGCCCTTGAAGTCGAGGTACTTGTCGGAAACCTGCTGGTCCTGGTGGACCGCATGCCCAAGATGCTTGTGGGCAATCCCCACCACATCCAGGATGAAGGCCACACTGCCATCTCCGAGGACGGTCGCCCCGGAGTAGATGGAGATCGGTTTGAGGAAGCGGGCCAGCGGCTTCACCACGATGTCCGCCGTGTCGAGGATCTCGTCGACGATGAGGCCAAAGAGGTGGCCCTCGGAGTTCAGCACCACGATGTTGATCGCTTCTTGCTCTTTGAAGGACTCGACGCCGCTCAACACTTCTTTCATGTCGATGAGGGGCAGGATGTTGCCGCGGAGGCGATAGATGGGCCGGCCCTGCACGAGCTCCACCATCGCTGGTTCGATGCGCACGAGTTCCACCAGTTTGACCTGGGGAATGGCGAAGCGGTCCTCGGAAGAGCGGATGATCATCGCCGGCACGATCGCCAGCGTGAGGGGGATCTTGAGCGTGATGTGCGTGCCCTCGTCTTCCGAGCTCGAGATGTCGACGAGGCCACCGATCCTCTCGATGTTACTCTTCACCACGTCCATGCCCACGCCGCGGCCGGAGACGTTGGTGACTTTTTCTGCGGTCGAAAACCCGGGCGCGAAGATCAGCGCGTGCACATCGCGGTCACTCATCTTCTCTGCTCGGGCCGCATCGACGATGCCGCGCTCGATCGCCTTGTTCAAGAGCTTCTGGCGCGAGAGGCCCTTGCCGTCATCGGAGATGTCGACGATGACCTGGCCACCCTCGTGGAAGGCACGGATGGTGATCGTGCCCACATCCGGTTTCCCCGCCGCCAGGCGCTGCTCCGGCAGTTCGATCCCGTGGTCGCAGGCATTGCGCACGATGTGCGTGAGCGGATCCTTCACCGCTTCGATCAAGGTCTTATCCAGCTCCGTCTCGACGCCGACGAGGTTGAGATTGATCTTCTTGTTCAGTGTTCCGGACAGATCGCGGACCACCCGCTGGAACTTACTCAGGATGTTGCCGATGGGCTGCATCCGCGTCTTCATGGTTTCTTCTTGCAGCTCCGAGGTCACCACGTCGAGCTTCTGGCTCAGGTTGAGGAACTCGAGGTCGTCGTTTTTTTGTGAGTACTGCAACACCTGGTTGCGCACGAGCACCATCTCCCCCATCAAGATCATGAGGCGATCGAGCAGGGAGACCTGCACGCGAATCGTCGTGTCGCTCTTATCCGCCTCGCTGGTCACCGGGCCCGGGGCACTCGCCGCTTGCACTGCGATCGCCTTCACCTCGGGCTTCGCTTCGGGCTTCGCCTCCACCGCAGCTTCGCTGCCGTTAAATGATGCCAGGAGCGTGATCATGAAATGGATCTCCTTGCGAGTCGCTTCGGTGACGGGTTCCTTGATCGCCTGCCCTAACATGTCCACCGACATCAGCAGCGTATTCACGTGGCCCTGCTCGGCCTCGACCACTTCTTTGTTGCGCTCTTTCTCGAGCGAGCTCTCCATGGCGTGCGACAGAGAAGAGGCGTCCGCGAGCCCGAACAGTTGGCAGGCACCCTTGATGGAATGAATGTCTCGGTACAGCGCCTCGAGGACACTCTTGTCCACAACTCCGCTGTCGAGTTTCATGAGGGTCGCCGAAATCCGCTCGAGGCCTTCGTCGACTTCTGCGTAGAACTCCGACGGCAGTGCTTCTGCCTGCTCGACTCGAACTTCCGTGACGGGGCCCGGTGCTGCGGCGTCGTTTTCTTGGATGTCATAGCTAAAGCTCTGGGCTTCACCGGCGACGATGGCGCGTGTGGCATCGTTGCCTTTCAGGAACCAACTGATGAGGTGCTTCGGGATTGAGGAGGTTTCTTTAGATTGCATGAGAACGTTTTCGAGCTGGTGCACATGGTGCTGGAGGTCCGCCCAGTCCATCATGCCGGCGCCACCTTTGATGTTGTGGTAGGCGCGAAACACTTCGTCGTAGCACGGCTTCGAGGACTGCCCCGCGGGCATCTGGTCGAACTCGAGCAGCGCCTTCTCTGCGCGATCGAGCATCTCGAGAATTTCGATCTTAAACTCTTCAAACTCTGCATTCATCGTAGAACCTCGAAGACGGATTTTCTTTCGGCGAAGTTCAGTATCGGCTGATGTGGGAATTTTTCTGCACAGGCAAAAAAGTATTGTTTCGACACGGCCGCAGTACTTTTGAAAAAAATAATCTGCTATCTGCTCATAACCTGGCAGGACGCCGAGACTTGAGCCTAGAATTCTCGTCCCGGCTAAAGAGTATTTAACGAAAAATAAAGGTTTCGCAGATTGTCTCAGATGAAAACTAGCTAGGCGCTCGGGTTCTCCAACGAAGAAGAGCCTCCTTATAGTGCGTTAAAGTTTTTGTTCATTCTTCAGTCCAGATTTCTCATCCCAGCGACATGACTCTCATTCTTGCGAGAGAGGCATCAGATAAGTTTTCCTTTGTCCGAACAGTACATCAGTTTAAAATCTTCGAACCACCAAAGGGAGTACCATGTTTGCCAACACGACTCGAGTTCTTGTGATCGACGACATGATGACCATGCGGAAGATCGTCAAAAAGATCTGCGCTGAAATCGGCTTCACCGACGTTACGGAAGCCACCGATGGCAACCAGGCGTGGGAAGTGATCTCCAACGCGAACCCACCCATCGGCCTGGTGATCTCGGACTGGAACATGCCCAACTGCACGGGCCTCGAGCTGCTGAAGCGCCTGCGCGCGGACCACCGCTACAAGAAGACGCCCTTCCTCCTCGTCACCGCCGAGGCCGAGCAGTCGCAGATCGTCGATGCCGCGAAGGCCGGTGTCGATCAGTATGTGGTGAAACCCTTCGCCAAGGAAGACCTCGTCAAAAAGCTCGAAGCCGTTCATAAAAAATACGTAGGTAAATAGTGAACCCCTTCAGTCTTCACGTCTTCGCGCAAACCGAAGCCGACATCCCGGAGAACCTTCGCTCTCTGGCTTCCGCCTGCCAGGTCCCCTACGACCCGGAGAAGATGATGGACGCGCCCGCACAGCAGCCCAGCTGCGTGCTGTGCTTCAGTTCCCGCGGTGTGATGTCCGCCGAGGAAATCGCGCAGACGCTGCGGATGATCTACCCGACCGTTCCCATGTTCTACGTCTCCCTCGATCCCGCGGAGTTCGAAAAGAAGCGGCTGATCAAGAACGGTTTCAACGAGGCCTTCCTGCTTCCTTGGGAAAAGAAAGAGCTCGCCCGGGCCATGGAAGAGGAAATGCTCTACACCAAGGTCCCCGCGATGCGCGACTACCGCGCCGTCAAAGTCGTGGACCTCGTGCCGGGCACGGAGCTCAGCTTCGACACGAAGATCTTCATGCCCACCAACAACAAGTTTCTCGTCTACGCACGGGAGGGAGAAACCATTTCGAGTGAGAAGCTCCAGCTGCTCGAGTCGCAGAAGCAAAACTCACTCTTCGTGCACAAAGACTCCATGCAGGACTTCATCAAGTACACCGTCAAGGCCTTCGAAGCGATCGGCCGCAGCGAAGAGAGTGCCACCGTCAAGGAGCAGAAGCTCAAGTCGGGCATCCGCGAACTCGTCTCCGACCTGTTCGTGCAAGACACCAAGGCGAACACCTTCGGTCGCTCCTCGGTGCTCCTGAACGATCTGCAAGAGACGGTGCGCTCGATGGTGGAGGAAGTCTCTCCGGGGGTGCTGAAAAAACTCGACCAGATGATCAAGCAAGAGAGCGACTTCTATGGCCACCTCTCGCGCGTGGCCACCTACGCGACTCTCTTCGCCATCGCTCTCAAGATCGAGTACCCGGTGGATCTTGGCCTCGCGGGTCTCTTGCATGACATCGGCCTGACGGCGCTCCCGCCGGAAGCCGTGGAAGTACCCTACGAGCAACTCTCCAAAGAACTCAAGGCCGCCTACGATCAGCACCCGCAGCTCTCCATCGACATCATTCGCCTCAAGCGCATGGTGGTCAAAGAGCGCGTGCAGAAGGCGATCCTGCAACACCACGAACGCCTCGATGGCACCGGCACGCCCCACCAGCTCCCTGGTCGAAAGGTCTCGCCGGAAGCGCAGATCCTGGCGCTCGCCAACGCCTTCGACGACCTCACGACGCTCAAGCCAGATCGTCCGCCCCTGTCTCCCTCCGAAGCGCTCGACCATCTTCTGCAGCTCAACGGCGGAGACCCCACGCGCATGGCCATCGACGTGGACCTGATTCGCAAGATCAAAGAGATCTACTGTTCCATAGAAGGTG
>JAIXOY010000283.1 GCA_027486525.1 Pseudomonadota bacterium | reverse complement strand
CCGTGGACTTCACCCCCACCTTGTCGATGATGGCCCGGCCGTCTTCGAGGAAATCCTCGGCGAGGATCCAGACCGGGCGACCAGCGTGCAGCTCGCTCACCATGTTCACCGCGACGTCGTTGCGGATTTCAAAGATCCCGAGATCCTTCAGGTGCGGAATCTGATCGGCGCACCACTCGTTGATCACTCGGTGGCCCTTGGTGCCATCGTCGAGCGTGACTTCGCGGAAGAGCACGGTGCGATCGAGGCGCAGGTCGACGCCAATTTTCTTCAGGACATCGCCGAAGGAAGCGAGGAGATCGGGCCCCTCGCTCAGGGACCACTTCAGCTCGGAAATGGCGTGCACCATGGTTTCTTTTTCACGCCGCCGGATCGCCGCCGACAGGCACGCCGCCGTGGTCTCGAAGATGGAGATCTCGTAGCTGCTCCAGCTCCGCACCGACTTGCAGTCATCGAACACCATGACGCCCCAGTTGCGCTGGCCGATCATGATGGGGATCCCGATCATGGACTTCACGCCTTCGAAGCGCTGGTCCGCGGCGAAGACGGGATCGGTCTCTTTTGGCGTGAGCGTGATGACCTCTCCGCGCCGCTGCCGCTTCCACACGTCGAGGCTCGGATACGGACCGAACTTCGATTTCTTCGGCCGCTTCGAGGTCATCCCCGGCGCGTACCATTCGTGGGTCACGTAGTTCACCCCGGGGGTCTCATCGCGCCCGGTGGGGATGTCTTGAATCAGCGCCGCCCGATCGAGGCTCAGCGACTCGCAGAGAAGGCGCAGCGTCGAGCGGATGGCCTCGTCGTAGTCGCCGCCCTCGAGCAGCGCGCGCGCCGCCGCCGCCACCGTCTCGAACATGCTTTCTCGCTGCGTGATCTCGGCGTTGATGACGAGGAGTTCCTGCGACTTCGACTTCTCGATCTCGAGGCGGATTTCCTTTTCGCTGATCAGTTTTTCCGACGCCTCGATGGCACACAACGCTGTCCCAAGCACGTTCGCGGCGGTCTCAAGGATCGAGGCATCGCGCTCCAGGAGTTCGAACTCGACGTCGTAGTCGAAGCTCAGCGCGCCCCACAGCACGCCGTCTTTGAAGATGGGGACCGCGAGCACGGAAAGGTTCCCCTGCTCGCGCATGAAACTCAGCATGGGGTCCTGGCACTCCCGTGTGTAAACGACGATGACCTTTCCGCTCACGAGTTTATCGATAAGATCCTGCGCGCCGCGGGGATCGATGACGTAGGGATCGTGAAACGAAAGCGGGATGCTGCCGGCGACGCCGTCGCGCACCCACTCGGAGAGCATGCGCACGGTTTTGGTGCCCGTTTCGGGGAACGCCACGATGTCGTAGAGCGTGGCGCGGATCGACCCGCGCACTTGACCCAGCTCCGAGAGCCAGCGGATCACGCCGGCCTCGAGAGTGGCGGAGTTCACGAAGAACTTCGAGCTGTCGGCGACGACCTTGAGCACGTTGATGATGGTTAGGTTTTCTTCCGTCTCTCTTTCACGCTCTTTTTGTTTTTCTTCTTCGTATTCGAAGCGAATGATGGTTGAAGAAATGGTGACTGCGAGTTGCTTCAGCTGATTGACTTCGGTTTCGTTCCAAATGCGATCGTGTTGACAATGATCGAAACCGATGCTTCCCCAATACTCTCCTCTAACGAAGATAGGGACTATGACATCGCTTTTCGTTTTACCAGAGTCATTTAATTCTTTGTTCTTGCCGGTTCTTTGGTCCGAAAGAGTGTGCCACACTTCTCCCTTGAACTGACTTCCTACGACTTCAGGAAAATCAGAATCATATAGGATCTGCGGATAATGAAACGGATCAATTTCTGGTGAATCCCAAAAACATAAAGGTCGAACACCCTTATTTATTTGATCGTATTTGAAAACATAAACACGATCGACTTGGTTCTCAATACCCAAAAGTCTTATGGCGGCTTCGAGACCTTGACGAAGATCTTTTGCCTCTAGCAATGCCTGCGAGGCGAGTACAATGGTTTCGAGAATTTTAGATTCGCTCATAGGCGTAACCCTAAAAAAACAGTTGAGCTTAAGAAATAACACATCCTTCTTTAACTGGGCCCTATCGAAAGGAAGATGTGTGCCATGGAGGATTGCCCTACGATGTTGCCATGCAAGCCAGAATCGACTTTAGGCACCTTCGCTATTTTATTGCAGTCTCAGAAGAGGAAAGCTTTGTGCGCGCCGCAACAAGGCTCAACATCGCCCAACCCGCCATTAGCCGCCAGATCAAATCTTTAGAAGAAGACCTAGGTGTCGATCTCTTAAATCGCAATTCGAAAGGGGTCACTCTCACCCAATCGGGAACCATCTTTCTGGCGGAAGCGAGAAAAATGATCGATGGCCTGGAGATGATGATCATCAAAACTCAGAAAGCCGCCGGGCCGACCGAATCTCACTGCATCATCGGCGCCTGCAGCGATCCCTTGGCCATGAAAACCATCTCGCGCCGGCTGTGCGACTTCACGGGTAGCGGAACCCAGCTCCTCATGCGACCGCGCGAAGAGACCAAGCGCATGGCGGCCGAAGGCACGATCGATTTTTTCGTGGATCTCAAGGCGGAAGACACCGCGAGCGCATTCCTTTCCTTCGATCTCTTCTCCGACAAGGCCGTCCTCGCCATTCCCGAAAAAGCACAGTCCATAGAGGAGCTCCGCCGGATCATCGTTCCCTCGCTCTACGCCCAGCACGAGAGCTTGCTCATGCAGGAGCTCGGTTACGATGCTCAAAAAGTCATCGTCGCCGATGACTGGGCGTGCGCCCTCGCTCTGGTCACCGCCGGCCGCGGCGTCACGATTGTGCCCGCCTCCTGGACAAGTCTCGGGTTTGAGCAGATCCGTCTCGAGTCGACCAAGAAAGACCTGGCGTTCACCTACCAGATCTTCTTCAGCCCCTTAAACGATTCCACAGAATTCGCTCAGCTCGTGCGCTGGCTCGGTAAAGCCTAGTTCCGATTCACCGCTCCGCGCTCATTCATGAGTTCGAAGGCCGCACGGATGGTGTTGTTCCTCTCTTCGTCGTTGCCCATGTATTCTTCGATCTTATCGAAGAGAAGAAAGCTGTTCTGCACTTTCTTGCGCTCGATCTCGATGATCTGGGCCTTCGTCGCGGCGATTTCTTTCTGGTCGCGGCTCTTTGCGACGAGCTGGCCAATCAGCAGCGAGCGAACCTTGAAACCATCTTCGGTGAGCTTGGCATTCTTCTCCTTGATCTCGGCCACGAGGGACTTGATGTAGCTCCGCTGCTCAGGTTGCAACGTCTGCGCCTGGTCGATGGTGGTGTGAACCTTCGTCAGCAGCGTTGAAGAATCCGCAACGTCTTTTTGTGCCGCGATTTTATCCGCGATCTGCGTTTCCGACGGCGTCGATGCGCAGGCCGCGATGAAGAGGAATGAAAGGATCGTGAGTTTCATGTGTTCTCCTGGTAAGTTTTTGCAAACTCTAGGACGGGCCGAAGCCGAAACCCAATACCTTCGCTCGCGCCTCTCATGCCTTCTGGGTATTGGAGGAAGTTTTTCCGCGCGAGTAGCGTCATACGACATCACAATCACCAGGAGTCCTCCATGAAAAAAATAAGCATCGCCGGCTGGGGCCTTTCGCTCTTAGCGGTCCTTCCCATCACCTTGAGCGGTGGAGAAAAAATCATGCAAACACCCGCCGCCTTTGAGCGCATGACCCACATCGGCTTCATGACCTCTTCCACCTTTGCTCTCGGCATCGTGGAGCTCCTCGCTGTGATCCTTTTCTTGATTCCAAAAACGGCCCTTGTCGGTGCGATCCTCGGGGCCTGCTGGATGGCGGGAGCCATCGCAGCACATGTGCGCATCGGCGAACCGTTCATTCTTCAACTCACCATCGGCGTCTTGATCTGGGTGGCTTTTGGCCTGCGGAGAATGGACGTCTTGCAACTCGCTTTTTCAGCGGAGAAAAAATGAAGACAATTTTTAGCGTCTTGTTTGTCCTATTCACCACTTTACCCAGCGAGGCCACGATGGAACTCAAACTTCCCAGCAAAGGTTCAACTGACCAAATGCAACGGCCGGTCATCCTCATCAACCGCTTCACAACACCGGATGGCAAGCAGGATCCTTTCATCGAGGGCCAGGTCGCCGAGTACAAGCGCCTCGATGGCCTCGTCAAAGGCTCGCTGTCTGTGAAGCTCCACAAGAGCACGGACGGCAAGACTGTGGTGAACTACGCGCGGTTCGCCAGTGAGCAGGACTACCACAACTGGGTGACCAGCGACCTCTTCAAGGATCACGTGAGCCGCATCAAGCACCTCGTCGTGAAGTCCGAGCCCGCGCTCTTCGAAGTTGTCTACGAAAAAGAGGAAGGGAAGAAATGAAACTCCTCACCGCGCTCATCCTCGTTAGCTCCTTGGCGCACGCCCAGGCACCCGAGAAAAAGAGCCTCGCCGTTGTACTGAAAGAACGGGCGCAGCAAATGGCACAGCTCAAACACAAAAAAATCTCCGCACCGAGAGACGGCGTGCAAGAAAAGAGCGTGCAGCTTTCAAACCTCAAGATGCACTACCTCGAAGCGGGCACGGGACCGGTCCTCGTGCTCCTGCACGGCTGGCCCCAGCACTCGCACATGTGGCGCCGGGTGATGGGAGAATTGAGCAAGAACTACCGCGTGATCGCGCCGGACCAACGGGGCGCGGGGAAAACCACCATCCTCGACACGGGCTACGACAAAGCCACGATGGCGCAGGACCTGAAGGAATTCCTCGACAAGCTGGAGATCCAAACACTCCACCTCGCCGGCTACGACCTCGGTGGGGGTGTCGCCTACGCCTTCGCGGCGGCCAATCCGGCCATGGTCACGAAGCTCATGATCATGGAGTTCGCGCTCGCCGGCTTCGGCCTCGAGGGGTCTCTGCAGTTCGACAAAACCGTCAACGCCAACAGCAACTGGCACATGGCCATGTTCCAGGTGCTCGACATCTCAGAGCACTTCTTCGGTGACCAGAAGCGCGACATGCTCGCGTGGTTTTTCTGGCACATCTCCTGTGATCCATTGGCGGTGACGCCCGAGAATTTCAAAATCTACCTCGATGCGATCTCGCAGCCTAAAGCGTTCAAGGCGGGACTCCTCTACTACGCAACCCTTTTCCAGGACCTGGAGGCGAACAGAGCGAGCGCACAGAAGAAGCTCACCATGCCTGTGCTCGGCGTGGGCGGCGAGTGCAGCGGTGGTCCCTACATCGAGAAACTCCTCGCTCCCGTGGCGACGAACGTGAAGGGGGCGGTGATTCCCAAAGCGGGCCACTGGCTCGCCGATGAGAACCCCGCCGAACTTGCGAAAGTCATGCTGGAATTCTTAAGCGCCCGGTGACATCTTTTGCAGGAGGGCAAGATCGATGTGGCCGAAGTACTCTCGGTAGCCGCAGATCTTGCCATCCTTGATGTCGAACGAGGCGGCGATGCGATTGAAGTACGCGAGGCCGCCGATGTCACCACTGTCTTCGAACTCGATCACCACCGTGTCTTCGCTCGCGGTGACCCGCACCGGAGGATGGAACGTGATGTTGGGCTTGAACGACAGCACCGTCTGGTAGAAGGAGCGCGCTTTCTCGATCCCGCGCTGAGGTTCGCGGAACGGCTCCATGGGAATCTGGAACACGTAGTCCGAACTGAGAAGTTCGAGATACGGCTCGAACTCCCCCGTCTTGTGCGCCACTGCCAGGCGCCGGTACCCCTCGAGCGCGAGCTCTTTAGTACTCGGCGCTTTCTTGAGCAGGAGTGGTGCAATCCGTTGCGCGATCGGACTCACGATGGCCACCGTGGGAACCACGATCACGTAGGTTCCGAGAAACCGCTTGAGCCAACTCAGAATAAAATCCGGAAACGGAGTGCCGGCCTGGAGCTCGAAGATCGCCGACAGCACGAGCCCCATGAGCAGCGTCATTAAAAAAATAAAAAGCAGCGTGGCGTAGCGCGCCGGCACCAGATTGAGGCCCTTCATTGTTTCTCCCAGGCGTTCACGAGTTCTTGTGCCATGGCTAAACTATGAATGGGCATGACTGTTTCTACCTCTGCCTCGGTCTCACCGAAGGCGACGCACATTTTTCCCACGAGGCTCGCCGTGATCCACTGGATCGAGTGGCGCCCGCGGCTCCGTGTCACTAAGGGTGTCATGAAAACGGGATTGAAAAACCGAATATCTCGGTCCTGATACTCCGCCTTGAAACTTTTTATCAGCATGAGTTGTGCCGCCGCTGCGACGCTGACGTGAGCGGCTCCCGGCACGTGCTCAAACGCCGCACCACCGCCGATCATCACGCAGAAGGATTTCTCATTGGGCCTGAGTTGCGGCAGCAAGGTTTGCGCAGCTAAGAAATGGCTCGTGAGATTATTCTGTAAGGCTTTGTTCCAGTTCTCCAGCGACATGCGTTCCAGGGGTCCATCCTGGTACCATCCACCTAACGACGCGACGACCCCGTCGGCGGAAAAACTTTTCGCACGCTGGCCCAAGCTCATGCGGTCCTGGGGGAGCATCAGATCGCAGCCGTACACCGCGAGCCGCTCCCGGAGATTCGGAGCGAGCAGCGCCCGGAGTTTTTCGAGTTCACTCGCGCGTCGGGTGGGCGCGAGCACTTCGAAGCCCGCCTGGAGAAATTCTTCTACGATGGCGAAGCCGACTTCACCGGCGGCGCCCATGACAATAACTTTTTTCATGGCGTGTCCTAGAGGCGATTGCCCCAGGCGGAGAAGTTCTGGTAGAGCTCTCCGACCTTCGGGCCTTCGGGTGTTTGCCAGTCTTGCATGATCTCAGATGCGAGCGTTGACCAGTTCGTCATCACCGCGCCCGCTTGGGTCATGCGCATCATCGCCGCCAGCTGGTTGAGTTCGGTGTCCGAGCCGCAGGTGTCGACGACGACGTAGGGTTCGTAGCCGTTGTTCAACAGGTCGATGGTGAGCAGGTTCGTGCAGATGTCGAGCGAAATGCCACCGAGGATGATCTTCTTGCGACCGATCTTTTTGAGCGCTTCACGGAACTTCGGCTCGTCCCACGCACTCGGCGTGTGGCGCTCGACACGAAGAGCGTGCGTGGCGTGCTTGGTCACCTCGTGGAAGAAGTTTCCGCGGAAGCCGCCCTCCTCCCCGAGCATGATCGTCGGGAGATTGAAGATCTCGCTCATGCGCGCGAAGGCCTCGGCGTTCTTGCGCAGAAGATCGTGGGGAATGGTTTTGATGCCCGGGAAAAATCCATCGAGGAAATCCACCAGGATGACGACGGAGTTGTCTTTCGTAAGTTTTTCTGTGTAACGGCTCATGGCTATCCTCTCTGTTGAGTGAAATTGAGAATGTCTCTGGCTAAGCGCTCGGGCTGTTCTTCCGCCACCATATGACCGCAGTTTTCGTAGATGGCCCCGGTGATGTGATCGCAGAACGGCTTGAGCTGCTCGAAGGTGAACGGCGTCGAGAACTGCCCACCTACGGCGAACACCGGGGGCTTGATCTTCACCTTCAGCGCTTCCCGGAACTGCTCGTTGGTTTTGAACATCGCTCGGTACCAGCCGACGCTTCCGGTGATTCCGCCGGGGGCGGCGTAGGTCCGCAGGTATTCTTTGTAGTCGTCCTCCGAGATCGCGGCTTTGTTGGCCACCATCAACGAGGTCATGTACCGGAAGAATTTTTCTTCGCGCCCTTCGATCAAGAGCTCTGCGAGGCCAGGCCAGGTGTTGAACGAGAAGTGCCAGTAGCCGCCGCGGGTTTCTTCCGTGAAGCTCGTGAGGTGCTGCAGGTTCACCGTCGGAAGTGGCTCGTCGATGTAGATCAGACCTTTCACTTCTTCGGGGAAGCGTGCCGCGAAGATGAGGGCCGGCAAGGCGCCCATGTCGTGGCCTGCCACGTAGGCCTGCTTGTGCCCCAGCTGCTTGAGCAACGCGCGCACGTCTTCCACGAGGTTGGCGGCGTCGTAGCCCTCCGCCGGTTTCTCGGAGTCTCCGTAGCCGCGCATGTCGGGCATGATGACCGTGAAGTTTTTTTCTAACAGCGGTGCCAGTCTGCGCCAGTGGTAGGACGTACCGAACCAGCCGTGCATCAGCAGCAGTGCCGGGCCACTTCCGGTGAGCTTGTAGTTGAGGCGAACGCCGTTCACGACGGCCTGACTGTCTTTCATGGGTTGACTCCTATTTTTTTTGAAACCAAGCAGGGTCGATGTCACCGAGGTACTCCCGGAACCCGACGATTTTATCTTTTTCGATCTCGAGCAAGATGACGTTCCAGCCCTCGTACGGGTAGCCGCCGGCGACGGTGCCTTTCGAGGTAAACGCAAACGCACACGCATTCTTCCCGCAGGTCTGGTGATCGAGCGTGAACTTCAACGCATTAGGATTCTTCTGCCGTGAGCTGACGAGTTCACGCATCTTCGTCAGGGCCTCCGCGCCACGGAACACCCCGCGGGACGGCTGCAGCGGGTGCGAGTAAGTTCGGAAGTCGCTGGAGAGCAGCGCCTCGAAGTCTTGGTACCCTTGCCCGCTCTCCCCTTTCTCCCAGGCAGCGAAACCAGCACGAGCGGTGCGGTAGTTCGCCTTGTGGGCACAGGAGGCAAGCAGCAAGAGTGCGATCAGCAGTTTCATGTTTTCTCCTAGAGGAAGAGCAGCAGTCCGAAGCGAAACTGCTCGGTGTAGCGATTGAAGTTGCGAAGGTTTTCGGCGTAGCCCGCGTAGTACTGCCCGTAGAACGACGGATTGAACTCGTCGCTTCCGAGGTGATACACGAGTCCCACGGTGCGCCCGCCGTTCTGCAGATCGTAGATGCGCGAGCCGGCGAAGACGCGAAACTCCAGGTCGAGGCGCTGCTTTTCATAACTCCAGAGGTGCGTGAGGAACATCTGGTACTCCCAGCTTCCCATGTATTTCTTGATCGTCTTATTCGTGGCGTCTTCATTGAAGATTTGGAAGACCTTGAAGTCGCCGACCACATGGCTCTTCTCAAACACGAGGTCGAAGTTCGACTTCAAAAAGACGCGGTCAATGGAGCGCGACTCGTCTTTATCCCGCCCGTTGGAGGTGTGGAGATAACCGAAGTCGAGCGACCGAAGATAGGGCTGGTCCGGCTCCACCAGTCGGTAGAACACCTCGGGGCTGTAGTTGATGTCTTTAAAGGGTTTGGACTCGTCGTAGATGTTCCAGAACATGACTTGCGTGAGCGCGAAGTAGAGGTTCTGGGAGCGCGCGATGCGGTACTTTCCGCTGAACTGCAGCTTCAGATCCGTGTGGCCGAAGATAAAATATGTCGGCTGGTAGTAAGAGAACTTGTTGTCCGAATGGGCATTGAAGATGTTGTCGACGGCCTGATCGATCTCATCTTCTTTTCCCCATGTGGGTGCGGTCATGAGCAAGCTCAGTATCAGAAGGTATCTCATCGTTATCTCCGTATTCGAGATAACGCTATTTTAGGGACAGAGCTTTTTCCAATACCCAATAGGCATATGCTCTGGAGTGAAAGTGTTATGCTGTTAAAGCATAGCTGACCTTTAAGACGGCCATCCTCATGGGTTCTATCATCATCAACGAAAGTGAGACTGATGTTCAGGCATCCAAACTTTAGCTGTGTTTTGAAGGGGTATGTGGAAATAAAAAGGGACCCAGAAAGGGTCCCTTATTAAAGCTTTGGTTGCGGGAGTTGGATTTGAACCAACGGCCTTCGGGTTATGAGCCCGACGAGCTACCAGACTGCTCCATCCCGCGCCTGAAAACTAACAGATAGCCCATGAATATGTCTAGGTTTATCTATCAACACATCAAGACTATCGATTGGAATCTGACCCCTAAGCCACCGTAAAATTGAGCTAGGAGGACCTATGGAACTAGGACTAATAGCAGGTTTATGGGTGGGTGGATCAACCATTTTGGGCGCGATGTTGACGCTGCTGCGGTCGCGTCTTCCGGGCACACAAGCACTCCCTAACATGGACTTTGCTCTCGGCATGATGCTCGCCGCTTCGGCTTTCTCTCTGCTTTTGCCGGCCGCTCAAGGCTCGTGGGCGCAAGGCATGGCAGCCTTCATTGTTACCATTCTCATGGCCCTCTTGGGTGCCGCTGTCATGTTCGCCATCAGTCGCCTCATGAGCACCAGCTCACCGGCCATGCTCTTCGTCGTCGCGATGATGCTGCACAACCTGCCCGAGGGTCTCGCCGGCGGTGCCGCCTTCGTGGGTCTTTCGAACATCGGGTCCAGCAGCTTGATCAGTGCCATCATGATTCAAAACATTCCCGAAGGCTTTGCCACCGTCCTCGCCTTCCGCGCGCTGGGTTTGTCGGGTCCTCAAGCGATGCTCGGAGGGATCGCCTCGGGTCTCGTCGAGCTGATGGGTGGTGGCCTCGGTGGGATGTTTGTTGCGACAACTCAAGCCGCCCTTCCCAGTCTCCTCGCCCTCGCCGGCGGTGCCATGTTGCAAGTGACTTTGCGCGAACTTACCGAGCGTTTTCACGCCCATCCGCCGCGCCTCTACCATCGCTTGATGAGTGGTGCAGGATTCGTTCTCCTACTAACTTGGGCGGGTACTATGTGAGTGGAGCGCTTCGCTCTAGTGAAAACCCTTAAAATCCCACTGAAACCTGCCGAATAGTTTCCTTGAGAATACTTTTCTTACAAGGAATCTTCGCATGAACAAAATCGTCGCCACCTCTGCTACAGAGCTCGTCATGAAAGTGGAAACTCACGATTTAACTCCCATGCAGGTTCGCCTTCTTAAACACGCTCACACGTTGCTGGTGCACGTGCTCACGGCCGAAGACGAAGCGGAGTATTTCGAAGCCTCGGCGCAACTCTTGAAACAGTCAGTGCAGCTCATCAAGCACGCGAACTTCCCGGACTCGTCAAAAGACGGCATCTCCTACGGCGAGCAAGCCATCGAATACGCCGTCGAGACTCTCAACGAGACCCTCGCCGATAACGGCCACATCAACATCGATAACTAGTTAAACAGCGCTTTAAAGAAGGGAATCAATTCTACCGCAATCAGTAGGATGATGATGATTTCCAGCCAGTGCCCGCGGCTCTCCGAGACACGGGAATGCAAAAGCTTCGACACTTCTGCCAGATTCCCCAACTTCTCATTGATACTTCTCTGCCAATCATTGAAGCGAAAACGCGCACTGGCGGTGCGGAACACCGTGGCGAGGTAGAAATCACCCACCACCTTGAGTGAGTTCTCTACGTTCTCCACGACCTCCGCGATCTCGAGATAGATCTGGCCCGCTTCTTCCGCGTGGCGAGAGTAGAAGTTACTGAGGATGCCGGCCTTCTTGCCCGCGACGGCTTTGTAGAGCGCATCGAGTTTTTCATCGAGGAGGTCGTCGTAGTAGCGCATCTCGAGCAGCTGCGAGTTGGCGAACTCGAGCACCATGGGCAGATCCATCGAGCCCGATGGCTCGACAACAAGGGCCGAATTCCAATCGATGACGGAGAGATCACTGCGCGAATACTGAGTCGCAAAATCTCGCACGGTCTTTTTCACTTGATCCGAGAGACGCTCTTTCGACTCTGCCAGTAACAATGCTGGAATATCGGCGTGATCGAACAGGTCCATGGCGTTTTCGCCGATGCCATCCACTTCTTGCAAGAAGTAGACGACGTACTCTTCTGACGTCGGCCAGTCGTTCAGAACGGGAATGGAGTCTTTAATCTCTGCCTGAAATTCTTTGGCCTTTGCACGCGCGATCACATCGATGTACGTATCGCGCTCCAACCACGCGGCCGTGCGAACGAGTTCGTCCCAGGTGAGGCCATCACGCAGTGGAATGTGAAAGCACACCGACATCCCACCGAAGTCCCAGACACGGAAATCCAGCTCGGCCAAGACCTTTTCATTTTCGACGATGATCTCTGTGGGGCCCAGGTGAACGGTGATGGGATCGTTGGCGATCACCAAACCGGTTTTGCCTGGGCGATCCAGACGAAACCGTGTGGTGTTCTGCTTGGCCTGTACGAGTGCTGCGAGTTTCTTGAGATCGACCTCAGAGCCGATCTCGTAAAATCTGTAGACGAGTATCTTCCCACGCCGAATGGTGACCGCGGACATGACTAGATCCCGACGTTTTGAGCAGCTGCTTCAGTCTTCTTCAAAACTTCGAGCTCTTTGATGCTGCGAACTGTTTCGTAGTACTTGTCCTTGCGGAAACCTTGGTAGCGGCGATCGTCGGCCGGGCGTGCTGTCTTGCCGACCATCTTGGTGGCCTTGCGGGTGTCGATGGTCTTCTTGATGGAGACGAAGGCCGGACGATTGTTCAAGCGCTCGCCGTCTTCGTTCATGCCGAGGGCCTTCAGCAATTCTCTCTTCGAGAAGAATGTGAACTGACCTACTGGCAAACCTTGGATCGTGAGGCCTTCGATCGCCACGCGACGGAGCTTATCCACCGTGAGATCCATCGCTTCACAGATCTTACGGATTTCGCGGTTCTTCCCTTCTGCGAGACGGAACTCGAGCCACGTTTTATTCGGAAGCTGCTCGATCATCCGAACGCTCTTCGGCTTCATGAGACCGTCTTCGGTCATGACGCCTTTGCGGATCTTCTCCAGCAACTGCTCGTTCACGTGACCAAACACTTTTACTTCGTAGACTTTTGTGACTTCGTAGCGTGGGTGCATGATCTTGTTCGCCATGTCGCCATCGTTCGTAAGGAGCAGGAGACCTTCAGAAAGATAATCCAAACGACCGACTGGATACAAACGTGTCGGCACGCCCCATACGAGATCCATGACAGTCTTACGACCCTCAGGATCCATCGTCGTCGTAACGTAGGCACGAGGCTTGTTCAGCAACACGTAGACTTTTTCAATCGAAGCGAGGTCGATGACTTTGTCGTCGACCGAAACCACGTCGATGTTCGGGTTCACTTTCGTGCCCATCTCAACCACCACGAGACCATTCACGGCGACGCGACCTTCAGTAATGAGGACTTCCGCCTTACGACGGGAGCACACACCGCTGTCGGCGATGAGTTTTTGAAGACGAATTTCGGTATTAGATGCGGAAGATGCCTTAGGCATACATGCTCCTTTCTGCCTCCCGGCAGTAAGTTAGTAGAATGGATAGGCGGGTTTTACTCCGCTTGATCCGTCTTGTCATCCTCGGGCAGTGCCTCAGACAAGAAGCTCAGGTCGATATCCATATCCATGCCCTTCTTAATCGCAGAATCCACTGTGAAATCAAGGGTTTTGAGCTGTTCATCGAGGGTGAGTTCTTCGTCCGTGGTATCGACCTCGTTCTTGGCCAGGCGCTCACCAAGAAGGTTCGCAAAGGCCACATCGAGGGCCGCTTCAAGTTCACGGGCCTCATCTTCGAGTG
Source organism: Pseudomonadota bacterium (assembly GCA_027486525.1). Lineage (GTDB taxonomy): Bacteria > Bdellovibrionota > Bacteriovoracia > Bacteriovoracales > Bacteriovoracaceae > UBA6144. The sequence goes on along the minus strand of JAIXOY010000283.1, from coordinate 15,537 downwards.
TGAATTCTTCTTCCACTGACTCTTCAGCGAGAGTCATGTCAGTCCAGGCCGGCTGATCGCCTTCTTCTACGACGAGCATGCGGTTTTCAGCTTCCCATTCTTCATCGATTTCTGGGGCATTCAACATGCCTTCGAAGTCAAGGTCAGCACTCTTCGGCTCCAGCGCCGACATCAACGGCTCCGACATGACCGCTTCGCGGTTCTGGCGCAAAGTCGCATCACGGAGCACGAATTCTTCGAGGATATCGAAGGCAGATTTTTTCACGCCATCGTCACTGCCGTCGATGCGACGTTTTTCTTCCTGCTTCAGGAGCATGGTGAAATCAGTTTCGGCCGCGATGTCTTTGATGCTCTCAGATAGTTTATCGAGCTCTTCGAGTTCGTCGAAATCAAACTTCTTCCGATCGCCGCCGAAGACCACAGACTTGATGTCAGCGATCGCAGCCACTTCTGGACGAGTCGCGAGTTCCGCGAGCTCGTGCTCCGGTGGAAGCTGCTCGATGTTCGCGAGGTTGAAGACCTCCAAGAACTCTTCCGTGGTGCCGAACATCGACGGACGGCCCAGCTCTTCTGAGCGGCCAGTAATCTTGACCAAACGTTTGTCCATCAAAGCGCGCACGATATGTGAGCTGTCCACACCGCGAATTTTTTCGATTTCTGTTTTAGAGACGGGTTGCTTGTACGCAATGATCGCCAAGACTTCGAGGGCGGTCGGCGTGAGCACCAAGCTCTGTACTTTGAAAAGGTTCTGTACTTGTTTAGCGTAGGTCGCTTTTGTGCGGAACTGATAGCCTTCAGCGACTTCCACCAAGCGGATACCGTGGTGCTTGGCTTCGTAACCCGCTTGGAGGCGAGCGATTGATTCGTGAAGCACGCGCAAGGGCAACTCTTCGTCGATCTGCGCCTTAATTTTTTGCAATGAAACCGGGCGGTCTGACATGAAGATCAAGGTTTCAACGGCTCCGCAGAGTGTGTCGGCGTTCAAACCCGTGCGCGCCTGCCACATCATGTCCTCGTGCTCTTTCTCGTCGAAGTGACCGAGCTCAAGAGCGAAGACAGGTGTTTCAGTCGATTCAGTGGTCACGTCCAAATCTAAAGCCGAAGCCGCGTTCAACGCGCTCTCGAGTTCAGCTTCAGCTGTGAGGTCCCACGAATAGTTAATCTCAGTCATAGCGATCTCCAGGATCAATGCAAAGTCGCAGCTACTTCCGCGTTGGCAACAACGGGAGCAGGCGATTGAGGTTTGTTCTGTTCATCTTCCGGTTCAAAGCCATCGGCCGTGTTCACATCAAATGAAGACAAGTCTTCTTTGACTTCCACGTAGATCGTTCCCATGGCTTCGTTCTGGTAAACTTGCAATTTCTTCAAACGGGCTAGCTCGAGCAACGAAATGAAGGTGATGACTTTATCGATGACACTGGCATTTTCGCCGGTCGCCAGCAGCGTATCGAACTGCGTGGTCTCGCCCGTCTTCAAGTTCTCTTTCAAGAACATCAACTTCTCTTTGATCGAAAGGCGGTCGCGCTTCACGACGGTGTACTTCCGTTTTTCACGACGGATGAGATCCATCATGGTGGCGGTCAAGACTTGCAAATCGATCGGCGTGAGGATGCTGTTCTCCACGGCCTTGCGATCGACTTTGGGTTTTACGAAGACCTCGTGGCCTTTTTTCGGCAACGCCCACAGGCGCTGACCCAAACGCTGGTAGCGCTCGAGTTGTTCGAGGCGATTGATCAACTCTCCGCGAGTGGTGATCTGAATGCCATCGTCACCCGCCGTAAATTTAAGCGTGTTGAGATCAGACTCGTCGACGGCCGTCTGACTCTTCAGCCACAGGAGCGTCGAGGCCATGAACAGGTATTCGCCGGCGACGTCGAAGTTGAGGTCCTGCATTTTCTGCAGGTAATCCAAGTACTGAGAGGTGATGTTGTTGACGTCCAAGTCACGGATGGTGACTTCTTCACGCTGAATCAAATGAAGGAGGAGTGCTAGTGGCCCATCGAATTGATCGATCCGGACCAAAATCTCGGTCTCTGACATTGAAGTCCCTCGAAAACTAAAACCCAAGAATCACTTACGTGATCCTTTAGGCGGTGTGTGTGTCGGAAGCATCTTGCTGCCGGCGGTCAGTATGTCATTCCCAATAGCATCTGAAATCTGATTAAATCTTTCAGTTACTCGCTGCGCGTTAGTTCAGCCCATGAGCTGGTAAAACGCGAATATCAGGAACTGCCCGGCCCATTGCGCCGGCATAAGTAAATAACCGATAGTGTGGATTCCCACAAATGACAGCAAGAGCGTACCCATAAAGATCATGGGCGTGTAGGCCGCCAGGGACTCGTACTTGTACAAAGTCGGGCCTTTCAAAAACGCCGATACCATCTTCGAGCCGTCCAGCGGAGGCAACGGGATGAGGTTGAAGCCCGCTAAGATAAAATTAATGAAGACCGAATACTTCAACATCGCGATGAGAACGGTGTAGTAGGCAAAATCGGGTGAAACTTGCGTGGCGATGAGAGCGACGAGAAACGCCGAGATTGTACCGAGAATGATATTCGCCAAGGGTCCGGCGAAACTCACCCAGAAAATCCCCTTTCGCATCTGGCGAAAGTTACGAATGTCGATAGGAACGGGCTTCGCCCAACCAATGACGGCAAACCCCGTCACGGCCGAAAGCAAAGGAAACAAAACTGTTCCCCAAGGATCATAGTGGGCCGCTGGATTAAGGGTCAGACGACCGGCCGCTTGAGCGGTGCGATCTCCGAACTTCAGCGCCATCCACGCATGGGCCGCTTCGTGGGCCACGATGGCGAGCAAAAAGCCCGGGAGAGATTGGGCAATCGTAAAAATGATTTGATTCATGTTTTCCATGTGGGGGCACCCTATCAAATCCGGCGCTGTGACGCAATTTGGAACTCTTAGTTGGAGTTTCGCAGTGGTTCAGGCATCATTTAAGCATCATCATGGTAACGAAAAAAGTCCAAGTCGTGATTGCTGCGCCCGCACCCTCTGGGGAGTGGAGCTTTCTTATTTTCAAAACCAATAAAGAACGCGGTCATTTCTGGCAGAACGTCACCGGCCATGTGGAAAAAGGTGAGACGTTTGAAGAAGCCGCTTTACGGGAAGCGCGCGAAGAAAGTGCCATCGAAATTGATGCCATCGTTGACCTGCAAGAACTGGGTTTGGTGTACCACTTCCAAGATCGCCGCAAGCAAAAATGCGAGGAACATTCTTTTCTCATCGTCGCTGATAAGCAGTGGAAGCCGACCATCGATAGCCACGAACACGACGACTGGCGCTGGGAAAACCTCTCTGACGTTTCCCTGCACACACTGGAATGGCCTTCTAATAACGAAGCCCTCCTAAAATGTGCCGGCATGCTTCGAAGGATGGGCGCATGATCCTCCTTTTTTTGTTAAGCAGCTTGAGCTTTGCTCAAGGGCCCGATGGAAAACTACTCAAGTCTGTTGAAGACAGATTCCTCCCGCCTCCTCGGTTTGGCGAAGAGCCAAGCGTGAAGCCGTTCCGTTTACCAGCTCCGCCTGCGACCACGATGTATGATATCCAACGCAGCCCAATCCTGCAGAAGGCCCTGGTCCGCAAAGGCAACATTCAGGATCTGCGCACAGAAAAAGCCGACAGCATCTACGAACGCATGCTGGTGAATGTGCACTCGCGCCCGGACGACCTTGGATTTTTCTACATCATCAACAAAGAGAACAAGATCACTCACCGTGTTCACATGAAATACGTCGAAGACATTCGTCCCGACATTGCCATGTACGAAGAACCGCGCCACTACTCCGCGATCACCGAACACAAAAATATCTCCCCGTACGATCGGGACCTGATTTGGCGACCGGAGTTTTCTATGTCCGTAGGACGCACTTCTGCGGACTGGACCTCCGATATCCTCAACGATACGCAAGCGCGCCACTCGACGAGTTACAAACTCGAAGCGAGCTGGCTCGCTGACTTCCCGGGAAAGTTTCAACTCGGCGCCATCTTTCAATTCGAAGGAGCGACCCACCGCCTGCGCTTCGGCGACGCCAGTTACCGCAACTATTCGATCGGCGTGGTGATGAAGTCGCGCAACATCGACTGGGCCGGCCCTCCTTGGCGCGTTTTCGGTCAAGTCCTCACAGGCCCAATCGGTGTGCTGGCCGTTCGTGTTGGGCAGAATCGCGAAGACATTCCCATGCGCACCACCTCCACCGTCATCGGCTGGGAGCAACCCCACCAAAATGCTTTCGGTGAATGGAGCTGGGGCCTTTCCTGGCAACGTGACTGGCCCAAGCTGCGCGACCAAGTCGAATTCCTTACGCAAGACTCGAGTTCTTCCACAAACGACATTGTGGCCTTCAATTTCACGCAGGGGTTTTTGTGGTGAAGTTGAGCATCTTCGCTTTCTTGCTGAGTACGACCTTGTGGGCCGGCGAGGGAATGATCGTCGTTCTAGAAGCGCCGATGTTTCGCCATCCGGACCGCACGTCCGACGTGGTTCAGTACACCCGCAAAGGACAGCGGATTTTCGTTCACCCAGCGGTCATGGTTGATCGTGCGAGATACAACGACATTCCATTCAGTGATAAGGCGCTCAAAGAGAAGCTCGCCGACGGCGATCCGATGGCCATCAGTAAAGATGTCGCCGACTACCACGATGGCATGGACTTCATTCTGACGAAAGACAAGCAAGGCCGTGACGCCTGGATGCTACGAGAGCACGTGCATGTGTTCTACGAAGATCAACGAGAGCGTGCTCAGAAAGATCCGTACCCCGATCCGACCGACTATCGTCTGCTCGAGCCCCTGCCGGACACCTTCCCGATCGTTCGCCAAGAACGTCTGCGTGGTGGTTTTTCTTTATCGTTGGGCTCCCCATACTCACGCAACTATCCCTACAACCAAAAAATTAAAGCCGAGGCGGCCGGTTACCAACTCGAAGCCCATGGCCAGATGACCCGTCAGCTACAGATTGGAGGGCGCGGTCGTTGGTACGGGGGTGGCATGGTCACGGTCCGCACCACCCAAAGTCGCTACACCCTTGAGACTCGACGTGCGGCGGAGCAATGGACGCGCCTGGGGGCCGGCGGGCTTCTTACCATGGATGCCTGGCGCAGCGACACTCAACGAATCACTTTGACGGGAGCGCTAATAGCTTACCCGTATAGTCAGGCAAACATTTCACAATCAGATGACGGCGTAGAAGAGAATCGCAACTTCTGGGGCTGGAATTTTGGGGCCCGGACAGGCGCCCAGTGGCAGCGTGTGCGCATCCTGGCCGAGCTAGACCTGGTTATGGGCGTCTGGGCGGAGCTGGAAAGCCCGATGCGGATGCAGGCGAAAACTTCCACAAATCGACCCGAATGGTGGGGCGGAAGCAAGTCTGATACCTTCAATCCAAACGCAACTTTCACCTTCGCGGGGATAGTAGGATTGCAATCGACCTACTGATTTCGTCTGGTTTTGTGCAAAATTTTTTTTCAGCTTTTGAAAAAAATGTCTAAAGGTTAGACGCACACTGACGAAAAGAAAGATGCACGACGGACAGGACGTTCGTCACGCTTCTCAGGAGGAGAATTCATGAGCACTAAAACTAACAACAAAAAATCAGCCACCGTTCACAAAGATGTCTTGTTCCAACGCATCGGGAACACCTGGTTCATCTTCACTGAAGCCAATGGCGAGATGGTTTACTCGGTCATGCCAGAAGGCATGGATCCAAAGACGACAAAACTCGAGCTCTACCAAATCATCGAAGAGCACATGGATCGCGTCGTCAGCAACAAACAACGCAACCGCGCTGACGTCGCTGTCTAACAGCCCATGTCTGCTTTAAAGAAACCCGCGCCCCGCTATCAGGGGCTTTACGGGGACACGCCATCGCCGGAGAAGAAGGCCGTTGAAGACCTTACGAGGAAAATCAATGGCCTTCTGACAAACGACCCGCGCATGCTGCGCAAAGCAGTGCATGTGCTCGAGCAATGGCTGCGTCAGAAATCTAAGTAATTTCCCCTTTCCTCCTCTCAAATTCCGGGTAAACTGGCGTTTCAAAGAGAGGACACCCCATGAAAGTTCCCTTCATCGACATTTTGCGTTTCGAAAATGGTTTCTATGAAACCGTCACCCAAAAAGCAGCTGAGCTTATCAAGAACGGTCACTTCGTTGGTGGACCTGTTGTAGGTCAGTTTGAATCTGCACTTAAAGATTACACACAAACGGCTTTCGCTCTCGGTTGCGCTAACGGCACCGATGCGATTCAACTCGCGCTTCGCGCGGCCGGCGTGAAGAAGAACGACAAAGTTCTTCTCCCCGACATGACGTTCTGGGCGACCTTCGAATCTGTCGTCAACGTGGGTGCGATTCCCTACACGCTCGATGTGTCTCGCGAGACACTTCACCTCACCGTCGCTTCTGTCAAAGAAGGCATCGAGAAATTCAAACCCCAGGCTTTGATCCTCGTTCATCTTTATGGATGGGCTTGCCCAGAGACCGTTGAGATTCGCAAACTCTGCAAAGAACACAACGTCACGTTGATCGAAGACTGCGCGCAGGCGATCGGCACAAAAATCAATGGTGAGAGCTTGATCGGTGGCGCCTCAGCTGCAACCACCAGCTTCTACCCTGCTAAAGTTCTCGGCGCGAGCGGAGACGCTGGTGGGGTGTTCTTCAAGGAAGCGCAGGTCGCTAAAGACTGCCAGATTCTCATCAACCACGGTCGCACCGGTCACTACGACCACGGCATGATTGGCTGGAACTCTCGTCTCGGTGCTTACGAAGCGAGCTTCATGCTCGAATCTCTGAAGCACCTCGATGCCAAACTCGCGAGCCGTCGCCACACCTGTGAGCGCTACCGCAAAGAAATTAAAAATCCTGCGCTCAAGTTCATCGCCCCTGCTGCGAGCGTTTGGGAAAACGGTTATCTCTCAGTGGCGGTGATGGATCCAACAACTCGTCCAGCGTTCATCGAGTACTTGAAGAAGCACGAGATTGGTTACGGCACGGTTTATCCCGGTGCCATGAGTGAACAACCAGGTGCGACCGGTCACATCGGTGGAAAAATTTCTCACGGACATGCTGACTGGGTTGCAAAATCAGTCATCAATCTTCCCTGTTTTGCATACATGAAGCAGGAAGAAGTCGATTTCGTGATCAAAACGGTGAACGACTACAAATAATTTTCTGAGCCCGTTTCAAAAAAGGGAGAGAGTTCTTCTCTCCCTTCCATAACTTACGAATAGCCGACAATTTCACTCTTGTTATTTCGAAGAATTTTTATCAAGTTCCGGTAAAATTTTCCTCAGTTTTATTTCAATCCGCACCGATCTGCTTGGTCAACAACGGCTTCATCATGGTGATGAGGTCAATTAATCAAGAAGGGCATGGAGCCCACGCGACCTGAACAATCGCGATCATCACGGAGGTTTGAATGGTTTTAACTGGAGGATAGGTCTATGGGTTTCAGAATTAACACGAACGTTCCATCAATTTCAGCTCAGCGTAGCATTGGTAAAACGAACCAAGCACAAGAGTCTTCGCTCGCGAAACTCAGCTCTGGCTCTCGAATCACTAAAGCCGCTGACGATGCCGCAGGCATGGCGATCAGTGAAAAATTGAAAGCGGAAATCCGCTCTTCAAAACAAGCTGACCGTAACGCCAACGACGGTATCAGTATGGTGCAGGTCGCAGAAGGTGGTTTGAACGAAACGCAAAATATCCTGACTCGTCTCCGCGAATTGGCGATCCAATCAGCGTCAGACACGGTGAGTGATACTGAGCGTGGCTTTACGAATATGGAATACCAGAACTTGGTCCAGGAAATGGAGCGTATCTCAAGTGTGACTGAGTTCAACGGCCGCAAGCTGTTGGATGGTTCAGGCGACAAGTACGATTTCCAAGTTGGTACGAAAGGTGACGAGAATAGCCAGATCTCTTATGAAGCGGGTCAAGTGAACGCTTCTACCTCAGAACTGGGTATCGAAGGTTTGGAAGTGTCGTCGAAAGACTCCGCACAATCAAGCCTTGCTAACGTGGATGCGGCGATTGAGAAAGTGTCGGGACAACGCGCTTTCTTGGGAGCTTTGCAGAACCGCTTGAGCTCAGCAAGCAACAGCTTGCAAGTGTCTCAGGAGAACATGTCAGCAGCTAACTCTCGTATTCGTGATGTGGACTACGCGGAAGAAACGGCAAAGAATGCAACGAACTCAATCTTGCAAGCTGCTGGTACTTCGGTCCTCGCTCAGGCCAACATGAACGGCCAGAACGCTTTGAAATTGATCGGCTAATAGTGTGAAACCGGGGCCTCTCCGCAAGGAGAGGCCCTTTATATTCAGGATGAATGGTATGTCGACGGAGGCAGGAGCCGGAGTCGACCTTATTTGTGCTAATGACTTTCCGGCGCCGCCCTGCTAAATAACTCCCCCTTATGACAATCAAGTCCTCCATGGCAGAAAACCACGTCTATCGTGCTGACTTCAACAAGTACGGACGCAAGAATCCTTACGACGATAAGTTGAAGGCTTTCGATGCGTTTGTTTTGCGTGATGAAGATGCTGAAGCTCACCGAGGCGCGTGGAAAACACTTTTTGGAAATGACCGTCCACTCAGCGTCGAGATTGGCACCGGCTACGGCGAATTCATGCTGGAGTGGTGTGAGAATAATCCGGAGGCCAGTTTTGTGGGCCTCGACCACCGCTTCAAACGCAGCTTCCATTTGGTTAAGAAGCTCGAGAAAATCGAGAACAAAAACTTCCGCTATCTTCGTGGTCGCGGTGAACGTTTGGAATTCATCTTTGCGGAGAATGAAGTGGATAATATTTTCTACTTCTTCCCTGATCCGTGGCCCAAAACCCGTCACAACAAGAAGCGCCTCTTTCAAAAGCCATTCTTGGATGCGGCCCATAAAGTGCTCAAGAACGGTGGAACCCTTTGGGTGAAAACCGACCACGACGACTACTTCGAATGGATGCTTAACGCTTTGAAGGATGAGACCCGCTTCGAGATCTTGCTGAAATCACGTGATTTACGTCACGAGCACCCGGAACATTTTTTAGCTCAGTACACCACCAAATTCGAGAAAATCTTTCTCTCTCAAGGTACATTGATCAAAGCTCTCGTCCTGCAAAACAAGAAATAGAGGCCCCCAACATGTCCGGTCAGCTGCGCGATCTCATCAAGCAGGCGCCGATCTCTCAGATCGTGGGGCACTATATTCCCTTGAAACGCCAGGGCAGCACACTCGTAGGCCTCTGCCCTTTTCATCCTGATACCAAACCATCCATGACGGTGAACGATCAGCGCGGACTTTTCCGCTGCTGGGCTTGCAACACCGGGGGCGACGCGCTCTCCTTCGTGAAAGAATTCAAAAAAATCGAATTCATCGAAGCCATGAAAGAGTGTGCTGGTATTTTGGGACTCCCGACCGACGAGCTTCAACGGGAAAAGAAAAAAAATCCACGCCTCGAACTTGCTTTTCGTGTGTTGAATTTTGCGAACAAGCTCTACGGCCACGTGGCCACGCAAGCACCCATGCACTTTCAAAAATTTGTGGCGGATCGGCAGCTCAGTCCTGAGTCGATAACCAAATTCCAAATCGGTTATGCGCCGGGAAATAATGCGCTGATGCTGCAATTTGATAAGGTGCCTGCCGAACAACAAGACGCTGCCAAGCAGATGGCGCGCGAGTTGAATATGGTGCGCATTTCAGAGGGCGGCAGGCCCTATGACTTCTACCGCGACCGCGTGGTGTTCCCGATTCATGACCACGCCGGCCAAGTGCGGGGCTTCAGCTGCCGTGCCGTTTTACCCGATCAGGTTCCGAAGTTTTTGAACTCCAGCGACTCCTTTGTTTTTCACAAAGCATCGATCCTCTTCGGTTATTTTTTAGCGAAGAGTGCCATCCGCCAAACCGATCGCGTGATCGTGGTGGAAGGCAACATGGACGCCGTGATGATGCATCAGTTTGGTTTCACCGAAACTGTGGGCACCATGGGAATCGCCTTGAGTGAATCATCCCTGCGCCTCCTGCATAACATGACGAAGAATGTGATTCTCGCCATGGATTCCGACACTGCTGGTGTGAAAGCGATGACGAGCATCAACGCCGCATTCATGGGCCTGGGAATTTTGCCGCGCTATTTATCTTTCGAGCCAGCCAAAGATCCGGATGAATTTTTGCGTAAAGAAGGCCGCCTGGCCCTGATGGAACGACTGGAAAAAGCCCCGCGCTTCCTAGATTTTCTGCTGGAAAAAATCATTCCGACGCCCATTCCAGAGACCATTGACCGCAAATTACAGGTCATGAAAGAGGTCTTCACTGTTCTTGCACCGCTCAAAGATCACCTCGAAGCGACCGAACGCGTTATTGCTTCCGCCAAAAGATTGCAGCTGCGAAGCGACGATACGAGCTTGATCGAACAGTACAAACAGAGTCTCAAAGCGAGTGAGTTGCCGCGCCCGCAAGCGCGTGTCATGCCGCAAACAACCGAAAATAAAGAAGTCGAGAGCGAAGAGAACGAAGTTCTCCAAGAAGAGGCCAGCCAAGCGCCGCTGGCCCCAGCGGAAGTGCCGCCGATGCTTCCTGCTGAGAAGCTGATTTTGAAAACTTTGATGACTCATCCGGAATGCTTGGTACTTCCGCAACTCCATGAAATTCTTGCTTATACCTCTCATCCTGAGGTAAAAGAATTGATTCTCTGGCTCGGTAAAATTTATTTGGAAATCGACGAGCAAGAGTACGTGTCCATCTTGTCCGATGAAGTGTTCTCGGAAAAGTATGGGCAGGAAATTAAAAACGTCGCGGCCTTAGCGTTAGAAGAACATAAGGCCGAACCGTTGAACGAAAAAGTTGTGGCCCGGTTGCTGCAGGATTTAAAACTGCGCATGAAGCTGGAGCAGCTGAAACAGAAACGTAAAGAGTACACTGAGCACCAAAAGCGAAGTGTCACAGATGAAGAAGTCGTGTTCTACATGCAAGAGATCACGAAGATCGATAGAGACCTGCAGCAGTTGAAAAAGAATCCCGTTTAGTTTCCTTCGAGGAGCTCCCTATGTCAGTCGTCGTCGCCTTTCTAAACTCCAAAGAATTCTCTCGCTTACTCATGAAGGGCAAAGACCAGCAGTACCTCACGCCGGAAGAAATCAACGATGCCATTCCTGCCTCAATCGTCGACGTCCAGTCGCTCGATATGATCATGGAAAAAATCGACGAAGCACGCATCATCGTGCGCGCGCCAGAGACGGATGAGGAAGAAGCAGAGAAGGTCCAACCCGAGGTGGTGGAAGATCCCTTGGCCGCGGCCGAGGAAGAAGAACTCCGCACGTCATCGAGCGATCCCGTAAAACTCTACCTGAAAAAAATGGGCTCCGTGGCCCTCTTGACTCGCGAAGGCGAAGTGAAAATCGCGAAGGAAATCGAAGAGGGCGAAAAAGAAATCGTCACTTCATGCCTCAAGTCGAAACACGCCCTGGAAGAGATCATCAAGCTCAAGCAGCGGGTCCAACAAGCTGAAGAGCAAAACGAATTCACCAAAGACCTCGTGCGCGGCCTCGATGACGAATCTCCAGAAAAAGACATCATCGAAGTTCGTGAGCGTATCTACAAAGTCGTTGATCACGTCCGCGACCTCTTGGGCGTCATCGTCAACGAAGACGGAACCCTCAAGAAGTTCTCAGAAGACGAAGAAGCGTTGATGACGAAAGTCGGCAACGAGCTCGTTGACCTGACCTTCAACCGTAAGATCATCAACAGCTTCACCGAACCCGTGAAGAGCTACTACTTGCAGTTCCGCGAGCTCTACGAGCAACAAGAACGCATTTATAAATTCCTCGAAGTGACCGACGACGTGACTTACAAAGTTATGTACGACCGCTTGCTGGAAGACGACGCGTACAAGCGCGAACTCGCGCGTAAGCTCTACACCACAGACGCGAAGATCGAGCAGATGGTGCGGACACAGGAAGACATCCTTCGGAAGCTCCGCCGCCTCGTGATCGACGCTGGTATGGCGTTTGAAGACATCGAGCGCGTGTACAACATCATCGTCACCGGCGAAGAGAAAGCCGATAAAGCGAAGGCCCAGTTGGTGGAAGCCAACTTGCGTCTCGTGGTTTCGATCTCGAAGAAATACACCAACCGCGGTTTGCAATTCTTGGACTTGATCCAAGAGGGCAACATCGGTTTGATGAAGGCCGTGGATAAGTTCGAATACCGTCGTGGTTACAAGTTCTCGACCTATGCCACTTGGTGGATTCGTCAGGCGATCACACGCGCGATCGCTGACCAAGGCCGCACCATCCGGATTCCGGTACACATGATCGAGACGATCAACAAACTCGCTCGTACGTCACGCCAGCTCGTTCAGGAACTCGGCCGCGAGCCGACGCCAGAAGAGATCGCGGACCGCATGGAACTCTCGGTTGATAAGGTGAAGAAGGTCTTCAAGATCTCGAAAGAACCGATCTCTCTTGAAACTCCGATCGGTGAAGAAGAAGACTCGTCTCTTGGTGATTTCATCGAAGACAAGAAGATCATCTCTCCGGCCGAAGCGGTCATGTCGATCACTCTCTCTGAGCAAACCCGTTCGGTGCTTTCAACTCTCACTCCACGTGAGGAGAAAGTTCTACGTATGCGTTTTGGTATCGGCGAGAAGTCGGATCATACGTTGGAAGAGGTTGGACAAGACTTCTTCGTTACTCGTGAACGTATCCGTCAGATCGAAGCGAAAGCGTTGCGCAAATTGCGTCATCCAAGTCGCGCGAAGCTCCTCAAGTCTTATCTCGATAACTAATCCCTCTATATAAGTAGAATCCGGCGTTACCTCATGGGTAACGCCGACTTTCTCATCGCCGGATGGGCCGTTTTCGGCTATACTGTTTTCTTTCTGAATGCAGCGCAGGATATATCTTTTGGAAGATCTGAACGTCACAATGCCCGAGGTCGTCGCCATGGTCGAAAAGACCTACGCCGAGCCTGTACGCTTTCAAGCGCGCCGTCTGGTGGAGCTTGGCCGTGTGTCGCTGTCTTTCTTGAAGGGCAGCCTGGATAATCACCTCGTCGTTTCTGGCATCGTGGGCGAAAACAATACGACCTACGAAACCAAGTTCACGTGGAAGAAAGACTCGGGCATTTTCCAAGCGAAATGCAACTGCCCTATCTGGATGCAAACCCAGACCTGCGTGCACGGAGCAGCCCTGTGGCTACGGTGGCAGCAGTTTTCGGCAGCGGGTGCTGAGCAGAAGATTCAGACCACCGCTGGCCCGAGCTTCTTCGGTGAGGGTGTCTCACCTGTTCACATGGGAACACTGGTGAAGCAGGCCTCCTATCTTCAAGGGGCCAAGCCGAGTTCGACCTTCGGCGCACTCACTTATCTTCTAACGAACCGCAAAGTCGTCACCTACCCTGCTCCGTTGAAATGGGAAGGGGCCCTCGTCGTTGATTTGCGTCCTTCAGAAGAAGACGACAACCTCCGCACTCTCGCCACAGCACACGGAAAACACATCGCGCGCTTCTCCTGGAAGAACGCGGCCGGAGAAGAGATCACGGACGTTTCAGTCTTCGACGTCTTCACCCTCTTTAATTGGCGTTCGGGGGAAGCGATCGACCTGCCGAATGAATTGATGGAAGCCATCAAGAAGGTGAAGCAAAGTGATCCGTGGATGCCGGTCAATGAATGGTTGCGCTTGTTCCGCGAGACCCGTGACAGGCCTTCTCTAGATTTGCGCCTTGAAGGTAAGCCTTGGCGGGAGATGGTTCCGCAACCGGTACAGTGGCGCTTCAGCATCATGCCGGCCACCCGTAAAAGTTTTCTCAATCTGGAACTCCTGCTCACCGACGAGCTCGATCGTTTGGTCGCTCCGCCGGAACCTTTGAAAGTGTTTGTCACGGAAGGCGGCTGGGGTGGAAGCTTCCGTACGAAAAACGATGCCTGCGCGTTTTACCGCCATCTCATCGAAGACTTTGAGCGCGAGACGTTTATCCACCGTAAGCATTTGCATGGCGCCTCTCAGAAACAGCGCATGCAGGAATGGGTGGACGTGTTCCTCGCAGATTCAGAAATTCCTTTCTGGGACACGAATAACGGCGCGCTCTATACTCTTTCAACCAACACTCTGAAAAAAGTCATGCTCTCCCTGTTGGATAGCTTGACGGAAATCGCCTGGCGGACGGTGTTCTCGCCACCAGAAGATCGCAAGCTCATTTTTCAATTACCAAAGAACACACTGCTCGAAGGTGTCGCCAACTTGCACGGTCGCCTGGCTGCCATGAGTATTCCGCTGCTCTATAATGATGTCGCAGTTCGCACCTGGAAGAGTGCGATTCGCTTCGAGCGCAATCAGCGTCGCCTCGACTGGTTTGAGCTCGACCTCGTCATCAGTGATGAGGACCTCGAGATCATTCGCAACGCCGAGATCACCGATAACTATATCCTGACCGACAAGGGCCTCGTGCTTCTCACAGATAAAGAGAAGGACCTCCTGCGCTTCATGAAGCGCTACACGAAGCTCGAAGGCGAAAAGAAAGACGCCGGCCCTGGCATGCGTCGCTTCGGTCTCACGCTTCACCGTGCCCGCGTGTTCGAACTCTTCGAGCTGAAGCGCCTCGGCGTCGATGGAGCACTGACAAAAGACGAAGAGCTCTTCTGTGAGCGCATCATGAATCTCGAGACGATGCCGATGGCACCGTTACCGGCGCGCTACGTGGATCTCGCGCGGCCCTACCAGGCCACCGGTTACCATTGGTTGCGGTTCCTCTGGGACCACGGCTTCGGTGCGTGTCTGGCCGATGACATGGGCTTGGGTAAAACATTGCAGGCCATCATGCTGCTGCAATCGTTGATCGACGAAGGCAAAATCAAGAAGGCCATCATCATCTGCCCGGTGTCGATTCTCTACAACTGGAAGAACGAGCTCGAAAAATTCTCCAACCTCAAGTGGGGCATCTTCTACGGCGAAGAGCGAGAGATCCCCGCTGACGTGCAGGTCGTGCTCACCAGCTACGGTTTGATGAAGAAAGAATCGCTGGGAGCCTTCGCTCGCGAAGACTTCGACATCATCATCTTTGACGAAGTTCAGCACTTGAAAAACATCCGCAGCCTCGGCGCCAACGCCGCTCGCCAACTGAAAGCGAAGTTCCGCATCTGCCTCACGGGTACTCCGGTCGAAAACGACCTCGCCGAGTTCTACAACATCATGGACCTCTGTGTGCCGGGGGTGTGGGGCGAC
This sequence comes from Pseudomonadota bacterium, assembly GCA_027486525.1. Lineage (GTDB taxonomy): Bacteria > Bdellovibrionota > Bacteriovoracia > Bacteriovoracales > Bacteriovoracaceae > UBA6144. The sequence goes on along the minus strand of JAIXOY010000283.1, from coordinate 315 downwards.
CTGTCTCTGGTGCGCTCGAGCTCAAAAGCTAAAAACCGCTTGCTCGCGCGACGGACCGTGAAGCCCTTTATCCTCCGCCGAACAAAAGAGCAGGTGCTGAAAGAATTGCCGGAGAAGATTGAGAACCATGTGTTCCTCGATTTCTCGGAGCCGGAACGCGAGCATTACAAGAATCGCCTCGAGTCGGTGAAGAACGCCATGGTGAATCCGGCCTACAGCAAACGCTATGGAGAGGTTCTCAAGTCACTTTTGGAATTGCGTCAGCTCTGCCTCTGGCAGAAACAGGGCCCCAGTCTCAATTCTACGAAAGTCGAT
>JAIXOY010000038.1 GCA_027486525.1 Pseudomonadota bacterium | reverse complement strand
TTTTTTTTTTTTTTTGCCTACCGAGCCGTGGTCAGATTCCACCAAATAAAAATGGGCCCCGTCCATTGCTTTGAGGAAAATGCGAGTGTCGTTCACGGGTTGGCCCGCGATCACACCCGATTCCACGCGCGCACCGCCACGCGGGAGCAGGGTGAAGCTTGGCTGAAGCTCAGCGAGGGCGATAAAAGCGAGGCAATCTAACATGAACAAAGCTATCTCCTAGGTCTCATGCTTTGACGATAAAGTTGCAAATTTTACCAGGAACAAAGACCTCTTTTACGATGGGACCAGTCAGCCATTTCGAGATGTTAGCATCGGCTTTCGCCAACTCAAAAAAAGCCTCTTTGGTGATGTCAGCTGGTACGTCTAAAGTCGTCCGGGTCTTGCCGTTAATCTGCACCGCCATGGTGATGGTATCGTCCTTGGCCAGTGCCGAATCGAAAGAAGGCCAGGTTTCAAACGCCAGTGACTTGCTGTGACCCGTGAGGGCCCACATCTCTTCACCCAAGTGCGGAGCGAAGGGCGAGAGGATCAGAGCGAAGGTCTCGGCAGATTTTTTGCTGACTTTCCCCACTTTCATGGCCGTGTTTACCAAAATCATCATCTGCGAGATGGCGGTATTGAACTTCATGCCTTCGATGTCATCGCCGACTTTTTTGATGGTCTTGTGGAGCTCTTTCAAGAGTTCCGGATTCTCGGCCTCGTTGTGCTGCACACTGGTGTCGCCAAAGATGCGCAAGGCCCGTGATAAAAAGTTATGCACGCCCTTCACACCGTTTTGATTCCACGGCTTCACTTTCTCAAGCGGGCCCATGAACATCTCGTACAAGCGCAATGTATCCGCGCCGCATTCTTGCACGATGCTGTCGGGGTTCACGACGTTACCACGCGACTTCGACATTTTTTCGCCGTCTTCGCCGAGGATCAAACCTTGGTTCACAAGTTTCTTGAACGGCTCAAGGGTAGAAACGAAACCAAGATCGAAAAGCACCTTGTGCCAGAAGCGCGCGTAGAGCAAATGCAAGACGGCGTGCTCAGCACCACCGACGTACAAGTCTACCGGCATCCAGAACTTCTCGAGGTCCTTGTCCCAGCCGCCCTTCTCGTTTTTTGGATCAATGAAACGCAGGTAGTACCAGCATGAGCCGGCCCACTGAGGCATGGTGTTGGTTTCGCGCTTCGCGGGTTTGCCGGTTTTCGGGCAGATCACATTCACCCACTCCGGAATGGTGGCGAGGGGTGATTCGCCGGTGCCTGCCGGTTCGTAGCGTTCAACCTGCGGAAGCGTGACCGGGAGCTCATCGGCATCGAGGCAGCGTACGGTGCCGTCTTCGTATTTTAAAATAGGGAAGGGTTCGCCCCAGTAGCGCTGACGCGAGAAGAGCCAGTCGCGCAACTTGTAGTTTATTTTTTTCGTGCCCAAGTTTTTTTCTTCGAGCCACGCGATCATCTTCTTGATGCCGTCAGCTTTATTGCTGCCGTCCAAGAAACCGGAGTTCACGTGCTCGCCGTCACCGGTGAAAGCGGCTTCATCGACGTTGCCGCCCTTGAGCACTTCGACGATGGGAAGGTTGAAGCGTTTCGCAAACTCCCAGTCCCGCTCGTCGTGCCCTGGCACCGACATGATGGCGCCGGTTCCGTAGGTCGTGAGGACGTAGTCCGCGATCCACACTGGAATCTTCTGACCGTTGGCCGGATTGATCGCATAGGCACCGGTGAAGACACCGGATTTATCTTTATTGAGTTCCGTGCGCTCGAGATCAGACTTGGCGGCACAGGCCGTGCGGTAGGTTTCAATCTTGGCTTTGTTCTCAGCCGTGGAGATGACATCCACGAGTTTGTGCTCGGGAGCGAGCACCATGTAGGTTGCGCCGAAAAGTGTGTCCGGGCGCGTGGTGAAGACTTCGATGAATTCCTTAGCGCCAACGACTTCGAACCTCACTGTCGCGCCTTCTGATTTTCCAATCCACACGCGCTGTTGTTCTTTGATCGACTCAGGCCAATCCAGACCTTCGAGGTCATTCAACAGACGATCCGCGTATTCTGTGATCTTGAGCATCCACTGCTTCATCGGTTTGCGGATCACGGGGTGACCGCCCACTTCCGATTTACCGTTGATGACTTCTTCGTTGGCGAGAACCGTCTTGAGTTCCGGGCACCAGTTCACCATCATGTGAGATTCGTACGCCAAGCCCTTGTTGTAGAGCTGCACGAAGATCCACTGAGTCCACTTGTAGTAATCCACGTTGGATGTGGCGACTTCGCGATCCCAATCATAACTAAAACCGAGTGACGACAATTGGCGCTTAAAAGTTTTGATATTCTGCTGAGTCACGATGTCCGGATGGATACCGGTTTTGATGGCGTAGTTTTCTGCCGGCAAACCAAACGAATCCCAACCCATCGGGTGAAGGACGTTGAAGCCTTTCATGCGCTTGTAGCGGGCCATGATATCCGTGGCGGTGTAACCCTCGGGGTGACCCACGTGAAGACCGGCGCCAGAGGGATAGGGGAACATGTCGAGCACGTAGTACTTCGGCTTCGACTTATCTAAAACCGTTTTGAAAGTTTTGTTGTCGGCCCAGTATTGCTGCCATTTGGGTTCTAATTCTAAGTGACGATATTCCATGCTTCCTCCGAGAGGGGAAAGTGTAACGAATATCCTTAGAAACGTGTATCACTTCCGCTGCGAAGGCCACCTTTCGGCTCCTGCCTCCGGTGGCATACCGGTCATCCTGACCATAAAGCAGTGCGCCGCGAAGTGTACCTGGCTTGATCCGCTGGTAACTTGCCCCCCCATGGCCCACGCAAAACCCTCCGACCTAGCTGATCTCGCTGCGCTCCTATCAGAAATTCGTGAAAACGTGCTCCTTAAGGAAAAGTCGCTGGGCTGCTTCTACTTTAAGAGCAAGGGAGTGCTGCATTTTCATGTAAAGGGGGCGCGTCGTTATGCCCACGTCTTTGATGGTGAAAACTGGCAGGAGATTGATATCAAGCCGGCGCCTTCAGTCGCTCTGCAGAAGAAGATTGCGAAGCAAGCTCGCAGTTTACTTCCTGTTTAAAGCTCCACCTCCACCGCTGCGAATAAGCCCTGCAGCAATTCCTTTCCTCTGATTGCAGCTTCGGCACAGAACCCTTAGGTTGGCGGGCGTGTTATCGCCACCCAGGCCTTTGGGTTTGCGATGATCAAATTCCAGGCGATGGATGGAACCGCATTGCTGGCAGACCTGATCTCGCTGAAAGACCGCGCGCTTACTGGGTGTATTAAGCTTAGTCTTTTTTGCTTGAGCTACGACTTTCTTGAGATCAATACCCAGTTGCTGCATTTCCTGCCAAAGCTTAAACGTCTCTTCGTCCATGGTGACCGTGTAGGTTTTCGGACGATCTTTGATTTCATCGATCAGTGCCACCGCTTTTGTGCGAGAGAGACCCTCCACTTTGATGAACATCTCGCGTTTTTCAGCTGGGTCTTTGAACTCACTCACGACCAACGCCACGGTTGCAAGAGTCAGCGTCCCGGATTCAATTTTCGGCGCAATCTCTGGAAACTGCGCTAGCGCTCGTGCTGCGATGATTCTTCGCTGCGCCGATGATTCCGAGTAGCCCAACTCTTTGGTGCAGTAATCAAACAGTGAGCCGTACTTGAGTTCTGAGTAAAGTCTGCGGCCATCCACTTCTTTGAGATGCCAGAGAATTTTCGCGAGCAGCGCATGCTCTTGTCGCACGAGACTCTTGGTGTCGGCGAGGAGTGTTTGATCTGTGAGATGTTTAAGATTCATAAAGCCTCCAATTGATAAGAGGTTTTAGCATGAGAAATCATCGCAAAATTTGACGCTCACAAAACGCTTCAGATAAGAGGTATGAAACTTTTCGAGTTCACGCTCATCTGCGTATCTCAAAACGTCAGAGAATCAATTTAAGCGCTTAGAGAAAGATAGAATGATTGAGTCTGAGGCGAGGGTGAGATTTCAGAGAAAACAAGAATTCATCTAGGCACCATTTTGTTTAAAGTCTGAACGACGCACCATTTCTTCGCAACGGAGGTATCCCTCATAGGTATGAGCCCATATCTGATACGAGACGTTTCTTTGCTTCTCCAACTTTCAGCCAATAGAAGTGGAACTCCAGGCCTTTGTCTTCTTCACCAGAAGACACAGTATGCGTCCAACTGCTTGGCAGCTCATGAGAGATAAATTCAAAAACATGTCTTATCTGTAGCTGATTGATGTCTGACCTAAAAAATTTAAATGATCCTATTGGCTTTGGGCCATTAACCTTGATGCCAGCCTCCTCGAAGACTTCTCGAATCACTGCTGATTCCGGAGTTTCACCAAGCTCGAGGGAACCACCCACGACCTGGGGACTGACTTCGGGGTATTTAGATTGATCAAAAACAAGGAGCTTATTTCTGGAGGAATCCCTATAGATATAAGCAAGGACCTTGTGCTTCATTTCTTATGATCATTCCGCCAGCATGACACTAAACGCTGCATTGCCTTTCACGCGGAACCAATCGGTGTCGCGCAACTCTGTCGGAACGCCGAATGAATCGCGAATATAGAACGCACCCTCTTGGTTCTTCGCACAGTCTTCCGGCAGGGTCTCGTAGCAAGAAGCGTCTTGGATGCTGTCGTCGTAACCGATGATGGTGATGACGTGCCAGTAGTTCGTGTCGTTGTAGTTGATCAGCACCGGTGACTTGGTATTCCAAAGTGTTTGCTTGATCAGCTCGACGTCGCCCGGCTTGAGAACGAAGGTGTCCCACTTCCCGCCGCGCACGAAGATCTTTTTGGTTTCGATCTTCGGAACCTTCAGGCGAGGAAGCTGCGAAAACGCCGGCGGCTTGTTCCACACGCGATTGTCGTAGGTGCCATCAGGATTGTAGGCGTTGAAGGGAAGATCGCTGATGTGAACCGCTTCGCCCCAGTTGAATTTGCGAACCTGGGCCTCCACGCGGTCGCCGGGAGTGGTCCAAGACTTCTGCCAGATCAGAAAGCGTTCGGAGATATCAAACCGATCGCCGGGCATCTGGTGCTTGAGGTCGTATTTTTTATTCGCCAAGATTTCCATGGCACCGGTCGAGCCCACGTAGATGCAGGTGGCGCTTTCGCCCTGGTCCGGAGCTGCGATGACGTAATCGAGGAGTTCCGTGTAAACGGCTGGTCGCGCGGCAAACGCAGAGAAGGAGACCATCATGGTCAGCAAAAATGTTTTCATGAGAAAAGCGTATCAGGTTCGATGAGAGAGGAAAGAAAAAAATGAGGCCCACATCCGGTAGGCCCCATTCCGACAGGGGGGAAAACCTAGGACTTACGGCATGACAGGGGATATGTCATTTCGTGGCCCTTGGGGGACGTGATAACCATGTAGTCTTCGACTTCGTTGAAAGAATTCGCATCGTCGATATGGATGCGGTGCTTGAGACCATCTTTATACAAGACTTTATCGAAGCCTTTGTGACGACGCTCTGTGCGAACTTGATCGACCGATGAGATAGAGCGGCCGAGTTCGTGCGAGTCTTTTGAAAACACGATGCGCTCATCTTCAATGAGAAAAGTTTTTTCCTTGAAGGCGGTTTCGCAGTTAATCGCCACAGCTGCTTGGGCAGAGCCAAAAAGCATGAAACCGGTTAAAGCGATGAAACGGGCAAAGTTGATAGTTTTCATAAGTTACTCCCTGTGCCTGAGGTATATCCAAACCCCGTGCCAGTCTGGGGGGTGTGGGTTCAAGGGGTTACAAGTCGGGGGATTTGACACTTTTGCATGGCCGTCAAATTTTTCGACAGTTCTTCTAGAGAAGTGAATAGGGTCTTCACTATTTGGGCATGTTTCAGATCGCTGGGGAGGCGTAGGCTTCTATCCAGGACCTACAAGGAGGTACTGGATGAATGTAGATGTACGTTGGATCAATGTCCCCTCTTACAAGGAAGACGAGATTCGCCCCATTCTCGCCAAGGAAGCCAACCGCCTCGAGCGGCACTTCAAAGAGACCGGACCTATGAGTGTTCAATTGCGCCAAGAGGGGGAGCGCTACCGTGCCCGGGTGCACGTTCAAGCCATGGGACGTGACTGGTGGGTGACCGGTGAAGGTGAGACTCTGGGCCAAGGCCTAGCCGATGCCTTTGAAGCGCTGACGAGAAAAGTGAATGAATTCAAACGCTATACGAAAGACCGGATCAACAAGCGTTTCAAGCGCCCTGATCCGCTCGTGATTCTCTAGGGGTACGCCCTCACCAAGCGCGCCTCGGTTTCCTTGATGAAATCGAGGCGCTGCTTTTTAGCATCGACATTCTTTTTCACCACCGACAATTGGTAGCTCACGACCAAGGTTTTCAAGGGAGAGAACGGCACGTGGTTATGAATTTCTACTGAGTCGGCACTGTGCATGACCACCGTCGAGAAACCACTCAGGGTGATCGGATCGAGTTTCTTGCTTTGAGACACAGCGTGGACGAAGCGGGAGCTTTGCACGTTGCTGAGGTCATCGGAATCGAAGTACACCCGCAGCTTGCCACGCGCTTTTGTTTCGTAGTTATCTTCCGTCAAACTTTTCACCGGGCCACCCAACAGCGTCTGCAGCCAGGCCGCGTCCGTCATCTGTGTTGAGGAGAAGAATCCTGCGGGCTTGTTCACGATGTAGGCGAGTTTCGTGAGTTGCAGTGTGGCGCCTTCCTTATCTAGAAAACGTGCGCCGTCGAGCTCCACAAATTCCGGAAGTTTCTTTTGAATGGTGCTGGCCTTGAGCTGATAGAAAGAGAAATGGACCTCGCCTTTCTCTAGAAGATCTGGCTCTACCTTGAATACCGGATCGCGCCGCTCGGTCATTTGCGCTGAAACCGTGGCCGCCAAGGGAAGTGTGAGAACAAATACCGTCGTTGTACGCGCTAACCATCTCAGCATGAGAATTTCCTCGGGGTGATACTTGAGCTGATCGGATACTTTCACTAAAAGTTGAGGGAAAAAGTTGAAACTGTTAACATAAACCCCATGATTCGACCCCTCTGCCGCATGGGCCATCCCGTGCTCCGCCAAACCGCTCGTAAGCTCACCCGTGAAGACCTGGCGTCTCCGGAAATCCGTGCGCTGATAGCAGACATGCGCGAGAACATGCAGCACTACGGCGGCATCGGTTTAGCGGCCCCACAGATCGGTGAATCGGTGCAACTGGCGGTGATCGAACTTGAGGCCGGCAAGAATCGCTATGGCAGCGACGATGCTTTGCCCTACACCGTCTTCATTAATCCGGAGTTTGAAGTCATCGACGTCACCGAACAAGGATTCTGGGAAGGCTGTCTGTCGGTGCCAGGTTTGCGCGGTTATGTGGAGCGGCCCCGCCACATTCGCGTGAAGTACTGGGACGAAACCGGCACTGAAAAAATCCTGGAAGCGAAAAACTTTCTCGCCACCGTTGTGCAACACGAACTTGATCATCTCTTCGGTCACCTCTATGTTGACCGCATGAAAGACACACGCCTCTTGAGTTTCCAAGAAGAATTCCAACAGTTCTATGGGCAAGCGCCTACATTGGACGAAGATAATGTCTAACATCTTATCGCGCGGGCAGACCCTGCGTGAGCTGCTGCGTTTTGCTGGCCCGGTGATGGCAGGCCAGTTGGGCCTCATGCTTATCGGTGCGGGTGACGTGCTCGTGGCGACACAGCATTCAACCACGGCGCTGGCAGCCATTGGTCTCGCCGTGGCTTTCGCCAACCCTGTCTTCGTGGTGGGGCTGGCGTTTCACTTCGCGCTCTCGCCCTTGATTGCGAAGCGCCGGGGAGAGGGGCAGAACACCGAGGAGTTAGTGCGCACGTCCTTGGTGTACTCGCTGCTCCTTTCGATTCCGTTTATTGTTTTGACTTGGCTGGCTTCCCTGCTCGTTCCACTGTTGGGCTACAGCCCCGAGATGACCGAGATGGTGGCGTCCTATGTGCGCATCTCGGCCTGGTCGATGCCAGGGGTGTTCATGTACACCGCGCTTCGCGAATGGCTCCAGGCCCATGAGAAAACTCTGTGGGCCAATGCGCTGTCGTTGATCGGCGTGCCGTTAAATTTAGCGATCAATTGGGTGCTCGTGTTTGGGGAGTATGGCTTTCCTAAACTCGGGGTCGATGGGCTTGCGTGGGCCTCCTTGATTGTGCGTTACCTGCTGGGCTTTGGATTACTGATTCCACTTCTCCCCATGATCCTCCGTCACACAAAAGTCGACCGCGTGTTCATGCGGGAAGTTCTCATGCTCGGTTGGCCTTCAGCCATCTCCATGTTCTTTGAAGTCATGGCGTTCTGTTCTGTGAGCCTTTTCGTTGGGAAGTTCGGCGAAGTGCAAACCGCTGCGAACAGTTTGGTGCTGACGCTGGCGTCGATCACGTTCATGATCCCGATGGCGATTGCCAGTGCGGTGGGTGTGAAAGTGGGCCATGCCTTCGGTGAGAAGAATACCACGATGATGAAACGCTTTGCGTGGACGGGCCTCGCGATGAGCGCCAGCTTCATGGCATTTTCGGCGCTGATGTTTGCGACAGTGCCGAACGAGATTCTTGCGCTGTTTGGAGCGCAGGCCGATGTGATGGAGTGGGCGATCAAGCTCATCTTCTGGGTCGCCATCTTCCAGGTGTTCGATGGCTCACAGGTCACGCTTTCTGCGATCCTGCGCGGTCTAACCATCTCGCGGCCAGTGAGTGTCATTACTTTCGTAGGTTACTGGGTGATTGGAATCCCACTGGGCTGGTGGCTCGGAAATAGAATGGGAATGGAGGCGCAAGGCTTTTGG
>JAIXOY010000316.1 GCA_027486525.1 Pseudomonadota bacterium | reverse complement strand
TTTCATGTAGCTTTCGTAGTTCAGTCCGAAGCGAATGTACTCGGCCTGGGCTCCGTGCGTGTCAACGCTCGTGAAGAAATCAAAGTTCTTGATAGACTTGTTTTCAAGAATCACTTTGATCGAACTGAGGAACCGGTCGTACTGCACATCGGGGATTCCCAGATTTGAGTTGATCGCGAAGCTCAAGTTCGGCAGCGGCTTCTGGTGGAGAAAATCGAGGAACCTGAACGTGTTCGGATTGATGAGTGGCTCTCCACCGGTGATGCGGAAGTACTCGAGCTTCTCGATGAGCGTAGGCCACCAGTTCCAGAACGCATCCACGTAGGGGTTATGGTCATCTCGCCCGATGGGAAAGAGGCCGTTCGCCTTCAGGTTTTGGATCGAAAACTGCGGTGCTTCGTTGTAGTGTCCGTGCTCGAGATACTCGTTCATGATCGAGCTCGAAATGTGAGGCGCGCAGTACATGCACTTAAAGTTGCAGGCATGGCTGAAGCTCACTTCGACGTAGCGCGGCTGGAAGTCGTAGTTCCAGGGCTTCGTGAGAGCTTCGTCCATGTTAGGAAGGGCCCAGTCCTCCCCGGATTTTAGGGTCCTGTCGCTCAGGTTGTCGGGGTGGGCGTCTTCAATTTTCCAGCAATACTCGCACTCCGTCGGTCGCTCACCTTTGAGCATGTTGTATCGTTGGTATTTTTTCCACACGGTGTTGTGGAGCGCGGTCGGGTTCTCTGCGAGTTCACGGAACTCGACCTTGTGCGTGCCGGGATGGTGGCAGCTGTGGGTCTGACCATTCTGAAGATGGATGGTCACTTGGTACCACTTCGCTAAGCAGAAGCACGATGAAACACTGTTGAGCTTTGCCCTAACCTTTAAAGCTTCATCTTGCGACATATGGATCTCCTAGACGATCAGCATGACTAAAAAAACACTCTTAGTGCCGTTCCGGCTTCCGTAGGGAAGAGCTTTTGCACGATGTTCACTTCGTCCTCCACCCAGTAGAGCGGTGAGTTGACGAAGAAATCCCACTCTACATCTTTTACCACTGACCACGAGGCTCGTCCAAGTCCATAGGTGAAGTCAGTCTTAAAATCACGGATTACCGTTGCGGAAAGCTTAACTAATGGGTGGATCTCGTAGGTCTGCGCGACGGCCACAAACCATTCGTAGGGCAGGAGGCGGTCACTGGCGGAGGCCGGATCGACGATGACGTACTCGTCATCTGGCTCTTGGTAGCCGGCCTCGATGCGCAGGTGCCAGAGTCCCGTGAGTTGGTTGTCGTAACCGACCATGGCATCAATCAGATTCTCGCTCGGCTTGCTTGTCGTGAACGCGGAGGAGTAGAGCGCCTGGGTGAAGACCATGGCGTCGCCCCAGATGTAGTTCACCTGGCCACCGGCCTTGTTGCGCTTTTGATCCTGGCCCAGCACGTAGTCGATCTGCCAGTTCTCACCAGGACGCAGCTCGCCGTGCAGCCACAGCGTCTGGGTGATCTGGTTTTCGTAGTCATCCAGATTCTTGTTCCCCAAGAGGTAAAAATTCAGGGACGACTCGTCACTCGGAAAGAAGGACACTTTAAACCCATCGTTGCCTTGGGCCACGTTACTCTGCGAGGTGAGGCCCAGAGGTTGGTTGTAGGGATTCACGGGATTGAACACTTCGCCGGTGCCGTAGTTGATGTACATGCGGCCAAAAACGAACCGCGAGTCCTCGCCATCAAGCTCGTAGTAGAGCTTGTTGATCACCAGGTCGGTCTGGGCGTTGCCGTCTTGCCGTGAGTGGTCCAGACGGAACACGTCACGGGCCACCAGCTTGCGAGGAAAGTTCAGCAGCTGAGGCGCGAGGAAACCTTGTTGGTAGAGCTCGGATTGGGCGTAGCGGGCAAAGATGTTCGTTTCCACGCGCGATTCAGCGAAATCGGCTCTGAGATTGAGATTCCCGGTCGCGACGTGGAACTGTGAGTGTTGCCAGTCTTGCAGGAGGGGGAAGCGCTTGGCCGACGACTGGTTCCACAGCGCGCGGGTTTGTCCCTCGAGATTTCCGCTGGCTTCAAACCTAAACGCCGACTCCGGTTCAGCTTCCTCGACGGGAGCTGGTACGACGACCACCGGTTTGGCTTTCGGCTTCGTCTTGAGGATTCTCTTGCGCTGGATGGGCTGCTTGGTGGTTCGTCTCACCGGGGCCCGCTGGGCCCAGGCCGCATCAACCAACAAGAGAAGGATGAGAATGGACCAGCGGTGCATCTCAGTTGTCCGTCAGGTTCTTCATGGTGAAATGATCTTTCGCAAAGTTCACTTTGAAGACGAGTTTCTTATAGACCAAGATCGTCTTCCGCCCTTGCTCCTTGTGCGGAGTCATCTCCCAGTATGACGGAACCTTGTGGCCGTCAAAAGTTTTAACCTGCGAGAGCGCGAGGGTGCGGATGAGCGTGCCCTTTTTGTCGTAGTACCGGTGGTACCGCGGCAGGCAGTCTTTCTTATCGGCCAAGGTGAGAATGCGCGGCCAGATCACTTTCGAGTCA
>JAIXOY010000229.1 GCA_027486525.1 Pseudomonadota bacterium | reverse complement strand
TCCAACGAACACCCTCGAAGTCAAAATCGAGATGCTCCTCTACCCGAAGTTCGGTGCGGTGAAGTGGTTTCTCACGTTCACCAACGTAGGTTTCGCGGTCTCGAACGTCATCAATACTCTCGACGTGGCCAACCTCGGGTTCATCACTGCTCGAGGAGCCGTGGAACAACACGTGCTCGACTTTTCCATCGGGGCGATGGAGGAAGGGGCCAGCGAGCGCAACGTGCTTTCCGATTTCACCCCCGTGAAAGTTCCGATCGGTGCGAACGGAGGCCCGGTGGACTTGACCTCATCGCGGGGTCGCTCATCGAGCGGGACCATGCCCTATTTCCACATCCAAAAACCTGGTCAAGACGGCCTCATCGCGGCCATCGGCTGGAGCGGCCAGTGGAAGGCGAGCTTCCGAGTGGATGGTACAGGCACGAACATGGGATTCCGGGCGGGCCAGGAAACTTTCCGCGCGCAACTTCGTCCGGGCGAATCCGTGCGAACACCGTCGATCCTCCTCATGCCCTACACCGGAACTGCGCGGGTGACCGGCCAGAACAAGTTTCGTAGCATGATGATCGAGCACTTCTATCCGCGAAATTCCGATGGCAGTGAGCTCACTCCCGTGGCAGCGGCGTCAAATGGAGCCCTCGGCATTGCATGGGAGAATGTCACCGCGGACAACTTACTCGATGAAGTGGATGGTGTGGCCGCGAGCAAGATTCCCTTCAACACGATCTGGCTCGATGCCGGCTGGTATAAAACTCTTTCGCGAGCGCAGGATACTCCGCTCTACGACCGATTGGCGGCGGCAAATCTTTTGTGGTTTTCGGGGGCCGGTGACTGGACCCACGATCCCGTGCGCTTCCCGGATGGCTATGCTCTCGTGTCGGAAAGGGCGCAGAGCTTCGGCATGCGCTCACTGTTGTGGTTCGAGCCGGAACGAGTGGCGAAGCCCTCGCTGGCCTACACCGATTTCGCGGCGAGGAATCGACTCCTGGCGTATCCGACGACGAGGCCGAGTGGAGACTTCGTCGGCGACGAGACGGTGAAGCAGCTGGTGAATTTCTCGGATGGAAGCGTGGTCGACGAGATGATCAACAAGATCACCCAACGGCTCACCGCCAACCGCATCGACATCTTTCGCCAGGACATGAACATCAACTCCATCCTCGAGTACTGGGTGCATAACGACGCCAGACAGAGTGCGGCCATGGGTGGCATCGCGCGCGCGGGCCTCACCGAGGCCCGCTACATCAGTGGCCTCTATCGCTTCTGGGATGGCCTGCGCGCCAACATCCCCGGCCTTGTGATTGATAACTGCGCCTCCGGTGGACGGCGCTTAGACTTCGAAGCTCTCGAGCGGACTGTGGCCCTGTGGCGCTCGGATCGCGTGTGGGAACCGAATGAGCAACAAGATGAAATGCTCGGTCTCTCCTACTGGCTTCCCTACCAAGGCAGAGGTTCGGAGAACAGTGGTGACGTGCCGCAACTGCTCTATAAAATTCGCAGTGGCCACGGCTGGTCCGCGGGCTACGCCTTCAACTGGATCAACCTTGCGCCGGCCCACAGAGATTTGCTGAGACGTGAAATCGGCGCGCTCTTTGGGAAGACCTCACCCCTCGGTCCCGCGATGCCCTTCACCGAGATCTTCAAGGGCGATTTCTATCCAATGGCGCACGCCGAGAAAAGGTACAACAGTGCGGCGACCATCCCGGACTACACGAGAGACATGAATGTCTGGGCCGGGTGGCAGTTTGACCGGTCAGACATGAACGTGGGCCTCGTGCAAGTTTTCAAGCGAAGCAACGGTGCTGCTCCCAGCATGACCTACCGGCCCCAGGGCCTCGCTCCGGATTTTGACTACGAGGTGCGGGACATGGACAGTAGCCTCTTCTGGGTGAAGAAAGGCAGCGAGCTCATGAGCACGGGCTTCCCCGTCACCTGCGCCGCGGATAGCTGTGCCCGGATCTTCACGTACAAAAAAATCTTCCCGTGAGCTGGGACACCACAGTCTTTAGTTGGTGGATCTTGATGTCCGGCATCGGTGCCGTGAACATTCTCCTGTGGCTCTACCTGGTGAAGAAGCAATCCATGAATTCCTGGCTCTTTTCTGGGGGCCTCTACGTGCTGGGCTGCGCTTCGCGCTCGTTCATCCCGCGCTCCGACATCGACCGCGTCGTCATGTTCGATCACTTCGCCTCGAGCATCTTCGTGGGCCGAACCATCGCCACCATCGCCGAGCTCGGCTTTGTCGCCCAGTGGGCAATCGTGCTGTGGCAGTTCGGCAAGGCCGCGCAGAACGGCAGAATAAAGGCGATCTCCCAGGTCATCTTCCCTCTCATTTTCATCGCCGAGATTTTCTCCTGGTACGCCTCCATCACCACCAACACCATCGGCTCGGTGTTCGAAGAAACGCTGTGGGGCGTGGTCTTCGCGCTCATCACCTACTGCGTCTTCATCGCGCGCCATGCGCTCATCCCAAGCCTGAAACCTTGGGCGCTGGCAGCGGTGGCGGGACTTCTGCTTTATGTGACCTACATGTTTACGATCGATGTGCCTTTCTACTACTCGAAGTGGCAGGCCAATCTCGCCGGTGGCAGAACGTTTGACACACTCCCCGAGGGCATCCACAAGATGCTCACACAGTGGCGCGTCTCTCGGCTCGACAAAGACTGGCAGTACGAGTTTTTGTGGCAGGGCCTCTACTTCAGTTTCGGTGTGTGGGCGAGTCTACTCCTCAACCTCGTCCCGCCGCGGTTGAAGCAGATCGTTGTCTTTAAGTAAGCGCTGCTCGTGGCTTCTTGGGACAGGTTACACAGTCCTTAAGGACCGCAATCGCCCGAGCTTTTCTTTCACCCGGAGCTGCTTCATGATGGTGCGAATCGCTGGGAGTTCGGACTTATCCAGCCAAAGCCCAAAGCACGTTTTGCAGTAATCGATCGTGAGTTCCTCGGCGCCATGCTTAAGCTCCAACATGGTCTGTGCCTTGCCGTCTTGCGCACAAGCAGGACACGGCAAAGTTCCCGCTTTGCCCACCACGAGTTCCTTCTGAAACTTCCTCACGTCGTCCCTAGACGTGGCAATCATGACAAGCTCACCTTTTCCGAGCCAAGTCCCTTTACAGTCTTCGCAGCGATCTAAGTAGAGACCTGGTTCGATTTCGAACTCGTTGAGTTGTGACTTACACTTGGGACAATTGAGTGCCATGACATCTCCAGCGACGGATCACTACTTCTGATAAATCACGTCTTGATCTAAGAACACGACTAAGGACTCGCCCTTCTTCAACGCCACGTTCCCGAGTTTCACAACGGCACCTGGCTTTCCGATCTTCGTTTTTGTCTTGATGACTTCGTTGCCGTCCTTCTCAAAAATCACGAAGGAGACGATCCGGGACGTACCTGCCTTGGGATCGACGGTGACCGAGAGCTCATTCTGTTTTGAAAGCACGACCTGCCCCGAGAGATTCTCAAACATCGGTGCATGGGTTTGCGCAGTGTAGTGAACCACTTCCATCTCTCCCACCGCCTTCATCTGAAGGATCGGGCCGCAGACGCGGTTAATGAGCTTCAGCGGAAACGAATACCCGCTCCCGTTCCCTTTGATGGAAAGGCAATTGGTCTGACTGTAGAATGTGTTCTTTAAGCTTTTCCCAAACTCGGGCAGCATTCCCCGCAGAGTCATGTAGTTGAAGTCGATGGTACCTCCCATCGCCGAGAGCTTGACCTCGCCTTTGGTGCGTAGATAATTTCCTTCAAAGAATCCTTCCATGACGAAAACTTTCGAGGCTTCCGGAAGCGCTAGCATGTCACCGTCTCGAGGAAGGGCCGCGATCACGTAGAAGAGGAATGATTTTTTTGCCTCGTCCAACGCAAACGCTTTCGCGAGGAACCCCTGCCCGTCCAGCGCCGCCGGGATATAGGTGTCGAGGGCCTGCGGTTGTTGCAGGTACATCGAGCGAATGCCCAGGGCGCCTTGCTCGAGAACTTTCCGGTCAAGAGGAACGGCCCCTGCCGTGGTGAACCGCAGCGACGCCTTGAGGTCTTTATGCCCGAAGTACGCGAGGCGATCTTTGAGCCAGGTCGTCTGTTCGTAGTGCGACCCGGAGATCTCGATCTGATAAGTCTGATTGGGCTCGAAGGCTTTCTCGGGGAAAAGATTCAGGAACTGGCCATCGGAGGAGACTTCCACCCGTAGAGGAACCTCGGGCGTGATCTTGACCTCGAGGCCCGCGGTGTTGATCGCGCGGTCAATTTGCCACACACCTCGCTGGAGAACCACGAGCTGGAGTTTCAGCACGTCCATGAGACCGATCTTCTCCGCCGGCGATAGCTCGAACTTCCCCCGCGAATTAAAGTACACAAGTGTCGACGCCTCGCTCTCAAGCTTCCGGCCGAAGTCCGGACTGTCATTGCGACCGCCGAACTCACAGCGCCGATCACTCTTATTTTTAAGACAGTACTCGTAAGGGACGTGGTGCACGATTCCTCCGTAGGAACCGTTGACGATGACGCCCTTCGAGTTCATGGAGACCGAGGCATCGAGATTGCTTTTCTGGAGCGCGTCTGTCGTCTTGTAAGACCAGATTCTCTCTCCGGTCGCGAGGTCGAGCGCGTAGAGCTTTCCGTTCTTCGCTCCGAAGAGAACGACGTCATCTTTAGTGATCATCGGAGAGGAAGCGACGGGAGAATAGGTCATGAACTTCCACAGCAGCTTCCCCTCCTTCGAGAGTGCGAAGACCGCACCTTCCAGTGACCCGAAGACGATCTTGCCGTCTTTCACCGCCGCCGACGAGTAGAGCTCGCCCCGGGCATCTTTGTATTCCCAGTTCAGCACGAGCTTTCCTGCGGAAACCTTGTAGCTGTAAAAGATAAAATTGGACGCGCCGAAAGTGATGTTCCCCGCTTCATCGACACTGGGAGAACTCTTGACGTCGGCGCCGATCTTGACCTTGTCCATCAGCTTTCCGGTTTTCGGTTCGAGAAGATACAGGAATCCATCGAGAGAGCCGAACACCATCCACGCTCCGTTAGGATCGAACGCCGGAGACGACCAGATCATCATGTCAGTGCGAAAGTTCCAGAGTTCTTTTCCATCCGCGTCCACGGCGTACATGAGGCCATTATCGTTTCCAGCGTAGATGACGCCGTTGGGTCCCAGCTGCACGTTGCCTTCGAAGGAGTTCACCGTCTCGCCCTGCTGATGGCCTAGGTCACTCGTCCCCTTGGCCTTGAAGTCCCAGACCCGCTGACCGGAATCTCTGTTGAGCGCATGGAGAAACCCGTCTCCGCCCGGCACGATGACGAGATTGTTTGGCCCCAGGACCGCGGCGCTATCGATGAGCGAATCGGCCCGGTCGTAGATCTGGTACTTCCAGCGCAAACTTCCGTCGGCCGCAAAACTGTAGAAAAATTTATTCGTGGCACCGACGTAAGCGTTGTCCGAGTCGTCGATCACCGCCGTTCCCCAAAAGAGGCCTCCGGTCGTCACATCTTTCACGCTCCGACCAACCAGCTTGGCGGTAGCATTTCGTACTTCAAGTGCGTGGGTCGCGCGGTTTTGGAATCCGTTCCGGAACGAGGACCAGTTCGCCGCCTGAGCAGTTAAGGAAAGCACGAAGAGAAGAGAACACATTCCCGGACGCCACATCTGAAACTCCTAAGTATTTATTCTCAACATGATACGACATCAAGCGACGTTGTCATCGGTGAAAGCTAGCCACATGAGTTCGCTTGCCCAACCAAAGCAGTCGGGCTTGTGGAGATCAGTCTGCATCAAACGATGGGTGCTCTAGGGAAGACGCGATCCTAAAAGAGGTCTGCTACTGTGAGGTTCCAGCCGCACTTCGGATTCACGACCTTCTCCAAAAACTCTTGGTCAGTCGCGTGCAAGACGTAAGCACCGAGATCCGGATTCGTGGCGTTGGCCCAGATGAGGTCCTTCGGAACATAGCAAGTTCTTCCACGGTGAGTGAGCGTGGCTTCTCTGATGCGTTCATTCTGGTTGAACGACTGCGTGTAGATGTGCTCCGGAGTGCCGGCACGACGATCCACGCGGATCATGAGGCCACGACCATTATAGGTAAGGCCGGCAAAGCGGCGTGCGTGGCGACTCGGGTTCATGTCCATCGGTGCTTCGGTGATCACGCCGTCGATGATTTCGCCGGTACCGGCATCGACATCAATGGTTTCCGAGGTTGGCAACTGGATGCGACGAATGGCGCGCTCCCCGATTTGCAAGGCCTCCATGGACGGAATGACTTTTCTTGGCAGCAGAATGATGGTGCTCTCGAGCAAGTCGTGAGACATGGATCCAGAGATACCCGCGTTTTCCGTGATGGAGATGTGCATGTTCTGTGCATGCCGGAGCGGGAAATGAAAACTGTACGAGCGCTCCGATCCGTACTCGGCCGTCCGTGGGTTCACGCGATTCTTCGCCCCGTTCAAAAGTTCGAATCCTACCACGTTCTCAGTTCCGTCGATGTAGACCGCTTGGTTACATAATTTTTCGATCTCGATGATGGTTGGGTAGTCTGGGCGAGGTGCATTTCTTAAGATGCGGGCCTGCTCACAATGCTCCGCCGAGACCTTCAGCGAACGCATGCTGGGATCCGCAAGACTATCGTCATAGGCCACCTGATTCTCCGAGACGTACTCCGTTTGCGTGAGCTGACGAATTTGCTCTTCGCTTGCATTCGCAAAAGGGAGTGCGGCAAAAAGCCCAAGAGCAAGGAGTGAGGTTTTCATGTTCCAAGTGTGACATGGAAGACCCAGGACCAGAGGCGGGGTGAATTTTTTACAAGGACTTAAATGCTTGGTTTTGCAAAATTAATCATCACAAAAAGAGCAACACAACCATTAAGACGGGATAGCACCAGATCAGCAGGCTGTTGGCGAAAAACATGGCATGCATGAACTTCTCCTCTGGGGCTGATTGTCCCAACTGGGTCAGCGCTTTCAGAGGATTTAACGAAGCCTTGGGAGATTTTCTCTTCGCCGTACTTCGCATCACCAGAAGGGAGATTCCTACGAGCACATGAAGAAATACCACCACCACAATCGCGAACATGAACATTTCTGGCTCCTATGAATGCTTAAGAAAACTTGCGTTTCACCGCCGCTGCGAAGAAACTTCGCGTTATCGTACTACTTACTACTCGAACGCCGAGAACAGCATGTAAAACTCATGAACATGCTCTCGACCTTCCGGCTTGGGATAACTAATCCCGGCGATGATGTTCTTCGCGCAGTCCACGAACTTCTTATCCAGCACAGTCTTCACATTGATGTGGCTCGCCTTTCCCTGCTGATCAATGCGAAAGGTGAAGTCGGCCTTATAGAAATTTTCCTTGTACTGGATGTTAGAAAACTTCTTACCTTTTATCTGCGGGACATAGCACACTCTAATCTTATCAGAGTGCGGAACAAGCGCCTTGCCGACTTCCTTGGAATAGACATCGTTCGGGTCGTAGGTCTTCATGTTAAAGCACGCGCTTTCTTCTTTTAGCTCACAGCCTTTCTTGTAGTACTCATAGGCCTTGAGGGTATCGGTTTTTTTGAAATGGTAACCCGCCTTCGCGCAGGCGAGCCCGTCGCCCGCAAGACATTTCTTTTCGAATTCTTCAACCAGACCAAAAGCTTGGTCCCAAAGAAGAAGAGAGAGGATAAAACTTCGCATCCTGAGTCCTTTATTCTTCACGCAGCGACAACATGTTCGAATTGATCCAAGATTCCGCTGCCAACACATTCGTGTAAACCATGTCGGTGCTACAGCTCATATCATCGGGATCATCAAAATTCACCGTGGTCCGGCTGACCACACCGAAGAGATAGAGTTGGCCATCACGTTGGATAAAGGCCGGGCCCCCGGAGTCGCCATCGCAGGCCCCCTTGCCACGCACACTGATGAGAACTTCCGTGCGGCTATAACTGGCATCCGTTATTTCTTGCGTGACTTTGCGTAGGGTTCCGTCCCCACCGTCCATGTCGCGCGGAACTAATGGCATATCAATTCCATAGCCGGCAAGTAGAACTTCCGCACCATCTCGAATGGCGGAAGCATCGGGTAAAATTGTTGCTACCTTGTACCCAGTGGGAATGGGTTTTTGCAGTAAAAGGAGCGCGATGTCGTTCATGTTAAAATCCGCATCGTCTCTCAGATTCGCCTGATAGTTGTGGGGACGAATTTGCTTCTTCACTTTAATGAAAGAATTCTTCGGGCGAGACAAGCTCGTGCCAAAGACAACGGTGAGTGGATCATCGCCTTGTTTCCCTAAACAATGGGCCGCTGTGAGAATGACGTCTTCGGCGATGATCGTCCCCGAACAAATAAAATCACCCGCGCTCCCTCCCCGTCCATAAATAAGGACCGTCACTTGCGCCACCGGATCGCTCGCAGCAACGAACTCACCACCGAAGATAGGTTGACCTGGAATGCTGAGGTTAACAGAACTAAAACAATGGGGGCTGAAAGCCAAAGAGATGATGCCCAATTGAAGGAGTCCGAATAGTTTTTTCATATACATCCACCCTTTATTGTGTTGCGCTTTGCCTGTAATGAAAAGTCTAACGCTTCAATTTGCTCAGCGCTCATCTCGTTAGAAGTTCTTATAGGAGGTGAGAATAAAATTCATGCTATAAGGTTGTCACAAAGGATCATAGAAATGAAACACACACTGGCACTTTCAATTTTTCTCTCCAGCGTTGCGTGGGCCCAAACCCCGTGCCAAATCTACGTGGATGCCACACCTTCCGTTATCTTACCCAATGGGAAAGCGCAGACTCAGCAGAACGCTCTCTGGTCGCATGTCCTGGCGAGCGAGTATAAGCAGCTTCCTCCGCTGAATCAAAAAGAACGAGTGCTGAACCTCAACCCCGCCATGGCCCACAAGCAACTCATGGAGCTCAGGTTGCGCGCCTTCGACGTCACCGGTGATGTGCGGAGGGTAACCGACCACAAGATGACTCACATCAATGGCCCAGCGGCACTCGCAAAAGTGGTCTTTGAGCCAGGGCCCTTCACGGGAATGTTTTCCGCAGGAGAGCAGCTCACACTGATCCGCACATCCTTTGCATTCAATCCCACGAAGACCACCGGGCCCCATGACTTTCCTCAACCGGGACTGGCGGTGAAGTTTTTTGCGTCCTTCGTTCCGACTCTGAACGTGCTCGCGATGGGTTCGCTCGACGGCGAAGGAAGCGACGGCCGCTTCTTCTCCACCCCCATGGCGACGAAGCTGGAGCCCCCGAAATCCCTGAAAGGAAAGGTCGGCGAGGCCATCTTCAAGGCCTCGACGCACTCTCCGGGCCATCTGCGACTCGACCACCTCGCGCGGGTCAACTCCGACGGCTCGACGGTAAAGACACCGGTGACTCCGGAGTGGATCGTTTTTGCACCCACGGAGCTGAGTAAAACCTTCGGGAAGAAAGACGCTCGTGACTTCCGCGATGAGATCCTTAAGATTCCTGCCGGGTCTCGCATCTACACCATCCACGGGGCCTTGAAGAAACCCGACGGGACGATGGTGCGCCTAAAAATGGGTTACCTCGAGACGACGTCCCGCTTCGTCGCGAGCGAGTTCGCTGACCGGAAACTTCATTTCCGTCATGAGGGTGCAACCGCGACTCCAAACTACCTTGATTTTATCCGGTGGCAGTGTGGGGAGTAAACGACACTTCGACCATGTAAGAAATACATCACATCTTAACCAGGGTAAGTTCCGTGTCATAGTTCCTTAAACAAAGGAATTTTTATGAAGACACTTTTTTCAGTCGCGCTGCTGCTCCTCTCTCTCCCATGCCTGGCAAACTCTCTCGAATGCCTGCAAAAAATTGACGACATGTTTGGCGGAGACAACTTGCTCACGATCAGAGAAACAAAAAGCAATGATGGCAAACCACTGCAGCTAGAGTTGAGTGATTTGACGATCCGAGAGTCTTCTTTAACCGCAACGGTAAACTCCCAAGGCCGCAAAGAGGGCTCGAATTCTGGCATGATCATTGACCAGACGACGGGTAACTTCGACATAAAAAACTGCAAAGTTTCAAGTCGTGGCTTAGTGAGTTTTAAAATGGGGAGTGTCTCCATCGTTCAGCAAAACTCAAACACCCTCAAAGCATCCGTTTCGTTCTGGAGCTCTGAGTTTACGATGGTCCCATAGGCGGATTTGCGTCGGCTCTCCGAAAGACTTAGAAGCAATAATAAAAATGCCACCCCTAGAGGGTGGCTTTTTTATTTTGGAGGTGACTGGCGGATTTGCGCCGACTCTCGGCCATCCGGGCCTTCGTCGGCATACAGAACATCCTGTTCATAACCGCCTGCGGCGGCTCACTCCTGCGAATGACTTCGAGATAAAATAAAACACCACCCAGAGGGTGGTGTTTTATTTTATTTGGAGGTGACTGGCGGATTTGAACCGCCGGTTTTACGGTTTTGCAAACCGTTCCCTTGGACCACTCGGGCAAGTCACCATTAAATTGAAAAAGGGAACCCCAGTTTCGGCAGTTCCCTTTCTTTTGTCAATTAGTTAGCTACTTCTACAGCTTACGCTTCGCGAATGACGTACTTGTCTTTGCCTTCATCCACCATCTCTTTGAGCTCTTTGCCCACTTTGAAGAAGGGAACTTTCTTCGGCGAGACTTTAACCACTTTGCCCGTCTTCGGGTTGCGGCCTTCGTAGGCTTTATAGTTACGATTCGCGAACGAACCGAAGCCGCGAATCTCGATGCGCTCATCGTCATAGAGAGCTTGGATCATGCTGTCGAAACAGATGTTCACAATCTTCTCCGCTTGGTGATGAGGCAAATTCGCTTGTTTCTCAATGACCGCAATCAGATCGGCTTTCGTCATGGAACTCTCCCGTATTGGAATATCTAAGCCTTGTTCCTATCTTATCGGAATTCTGTGAAATTACTAAATACCGATTTTTCTGGCACCTTTTCCGCCTATTCAGCTCGGTCGATTTCACCTAAACCACTGAAATCGCAGGTATGCAGCCACGAAGAGGGTGCCATTATAGGGTGGGATGTAAAATCACCTTAAGGCACAGGGCAAAAAGTACCGATGAAACCTGTAGGGAGTCCGATTTGAAAACCCGTGGTTACAACCTACTCACAGTCTTGATGATGATCTCGTTGATCATCCTCTCGGCGTGCCAGGAAAAACCACGTGCCACAACGGCCTTCGTCGACCTCGGTGGACAAGTGGGCGAAGAACCAGAACCCGAACCTGAGCCTGAAGAAGTCATCCGCCCTACCGGCGTGATCTTTTTTAAGAATGATTTCTGCGCCTGCAACAATCAGAAGTCCGTCATCATCTCTGGCTCCACCTGCGCGAACTTCTGCGCCACCAAAGCCACCAACGGTGTAGATAACCTGTACTTCAACTTCACCGTCGGTGACGAAATCATCTCGCAAGGCTTCGGCGACGTCGCGGGCTGGTGCAAAGCGATTCTCCCTGATGGCAAAAACCCGCAGTGTGTCCTCGACGCACGCTCCGAGTCGGGCGCCGAAGCTCCGATTTCATTCACCGTGGGGACTGGCAACTCGTTCACCGCGAACATCTCCACACTCGCGAAAGACAAAACCTACATCATCACCCTCACCGAGCTGACCTCGGGGGCGAAGTCGAACTCGATTCAATTGCGCAAGCTCAGTGATGGCCCCGGCAACACGCAGCTCGGCCCGCTGGTTGTCCAGCCCGTGACCCAATACACTTGCATCAACCGTCGTATCCTCGAAGACACGAACAACGGTGACACGTTCTTTGAGTACGCCGTCCGTCTCCACTTCTACTTCATTGAAAAGTTCCGTCCGGAGCGCGTGCCGACCGGCATCAGCGACGTGTTCTGCCACGACGTCTCCCTGAACCCGGGTCCCGACAAGAATACCTACCCGCGGCTTGAAGAAACTCCCGGCGCCTACGCTCTCTGGAGCGGCGACGACATCCGCTTCTTCGACCTCGATGTCCCGCCATCGGGCCAGCGCGACGTCAACGAGTTGATCGCGAAGAAAGCGAAAGACTACGGCACGACTCTCACGGCAACGCCCAACCTCTTCTTTGAACTCACCATGAGCTCGGGCCCGACCATCAACAACGTGGGTAACGTGGCCTCCAGCGGCGCGGCGCTGGGCTTCTACATGAGCTACTTGAATGACACCGCGGCCGGCAACGTCGCCTACTGTCCCAAGCAGGCCCACTACAACGCGGGCGATAACACCATCCGTGCCATCGGTGATGTGATCCAAGCGGACACCGAAGGCATCTACCTCGCCAAGCGTGAGACTGAAACCTTCACCAACAGTGAAGGCGAGACGGAGTGTCTGCCGATGGATGTGATCATCACGCGTGAGACCGACATGAAGCGCGTGTGGTTCTTCTTGCACCCAACGACTCGCCAAGCGACGCAGCCACTGTCACCGAGTGCTTTGCGCAACAACACCATCAAGTTCTACTATCCGTACGACTTCACTAGCCCGTACCAGAAGAAGAGCTATCAGAAAGAATACACGGTGATTTTACCGAACCAGGTTTCGCAGGGCACGTGCTCCGAGAGCACCGGTGGGACACCAACGCCTGCGGCCGGCGGCATTCCTACCACCTACACTCCGCATGACCGTCGCTTCGGGTGCATCCCCGTCTCAACGACGCCCTAAAGAAATGTGGTCTTAAAGACGTCCAGCGTAGGACCCAGTTCTTCGTGGAAAGAAAACCACAGAAAACCAAGTGAGCCACCGATCATCAGCATGCTGGTGGAGAAGCCAATGAAAACTTTCTTGAAGAAGCGGGTGCGCTTAGTGATGAGGTAACGGCGCAGGAAGAACACAAAAATCATCAGACCGATAGAGACATAACCGCAGGTTCTAAGATCGTCCGTGCGTTCGAGCACCTTCACGGCCTGGCCCATGGCCTTCGGATGGTGCAGGAGATTCACCAGGAAATCGAGGACCTTCGGAAACGCTTTTACCAGACCCTTGAGAGGCGTTTTCTGGACCTGCTCTTCGATCACTCCCCGGAGTACTTCCTTCGGGAGTGAAGCCATCGGATTCGTTTGGTAGGCAGCGATGAGTTTCTTGCGCAAGACAGGATCATTCAAGATATCCAGCGAGCTCTTGCCCCCTTGCAGGGCC